>SLAK01000174.1 GCA_007126855.1 Dehalococcoidia bacterium
CCACCGGGCCAACGTCTCCGAGGATGCCTGGAACGATCCGCAGCTCGTGGCGCGCGGTCACTTCGTCAACGTCGAGCATCCCGAGCTGGGCACGATTCCCGTCGAAGCCTCGCGCATGATCTTCTCCGCCACGCCGGCGCGGCCCAGCCGCCCCGGCCCGACCTTTGGCCAGGACAACGACCACGTCCTCCGCGATCTCCTGGGCCTTGGCGACGAGGAAGTCGTCGAATACATCGCCAGCGGCGCGCTCGAGTAAGCGCCCCGGGACAACGCGACAAGAGGGAGCAGCGGCATCAGCGGCTGTTCTCGCTCTGTATGCGAAGCAAGTGTGCGGAATAAGGCAGCCCCGGGATTCTGCGGTGGCCCGGGCTGCCCATTCTTAGAGACCATTGCATAAAGTCATAGCGTCGGCCGCCCCCACCCTCGGTCTCCCCTCGTAGAATCGCGCCATGCTTTCCGCTCCCTCCCGCCGTGTCGCCAGCCGCACGTCGGTATTCACCGAGTCCGTCATCCGCGAGATGACGCGCCTCTCGCAGGTCCACGGCGCCCTCAACCTCGCCCAGGGCTTCCCCGACTTCCCCGCACCGGATTTCGTCAAACAGGCCGCGGTCGATGCCATCAATGCCGACATCAACCAGTACGCCATCACCTGGGGCAGCGAGCGCCTCCGCCGCGCAATCGCCGCCAAAGTCCAGCGTTTCTATGGCCTCGACGTCGACCCCGACCGAGAAGTCACCGTCACCTGCGGCGCCACCGAAGCGATGATGGCCACCCAGCTCGCCCTCATCGAAGAAGGTGACGAGATCATCGTCTTCGAACCTTTCTACGAAAACTATGTCCCCGATGCCGCCATGAGCGGCGCAAAGCTGGTCTTCGTCACGCTCGAAGCGCCGGATTTCACTTTCGACCCCGACGCGCTCCGGGCTGCGTTTAGCCCACGGACCCGCGCGATCATCGTCAACACGCCCAACAACCCCTGCGGCAAGGTCTTCACCCGGGACGAACTCGAACTCATCGCCGAGCTTTGCCAGGAATTCGACGCCATCTGCATCACCGACGAGATATACGAACACATCATCTTCGGCGGCGCTCGCCACATCCCTATGGCCACCATTCCCGGCATGGCCGACCGCACGGTCACCATCAGCGGTCTCTCCAAGACCTTTAGCGTCACCGGCTGGCGGCTCGGCTATGTCGTCGCAGCCCCGTGGCTTTCCGATGCCATCCGCAAAGTCCACGACTTCCTCACCGTCGGCGCCCCCGCGCCCCTGCAGGAAGCCGGCGCCATCGCCATCGAACAGGGCGACGACTATTACCCGGAGCTCGCAGGCATGTACGAGCACAAATGCGACATCCTGCTCACCCCGCTGCTCGAAGCCGGTTTCAAAGCCCACCGCCCTGAAGGCGCCTACTACATCATGGCCGACTTCAGCGCCCTCGGATTCCACGGCGACGACAGCGCGTTCGCCGACCACATGATCCGCAACGCCGGGGTGGCTCCCGTCCCGGGTTCCAGCTTCTTCGTTAGCCCCGGCGCTGGCGCGAACCTCGTGCGCCTCACATTCTCCAAGAGTGACGAGACACTCACCGCCGCGGCGGAACGCATCGCCCGAATGTAGCCTCGCCCATCGCTGACGCACCCTGACGTTACCCCGCCTTTTCGCTCCTCTTGCGAGCCCCCCGGGGATCGCCGGTAGGGTGGAGACCATGCGAAAGACCTTTTTGCTCATCCCCGCGCTGCTGCTCGTGCCTTTCGCATTGGCCGCTTGCGAGGACAACGACACCACTGACGACGACCTCTTCAACGGCGAAAACGGCGCGCCCACCAATGGCTTCGATGATGACCCCAACGGTCTCGACGACGGCATGAACGGCATCGACGACAACGGTATGGGCATGGGCGAAGCCAGCGGCGAGGAAATCTATGACTTCTCAGATGCCGAGAGCACCGATGGCGGTGTTCTCTACATCGACGAGGTCACCGGCGAAGGCGCCGAAACGACCATGGACAGCGAAGTCCAGGTTCACTACCAGGGCATGTTGCTCGACGGCACGCTCTTCGATAGCTCGGTAATGCGCGGCGAGCCTGAAACCTTCCAGCTCGGCCAGGTCATCCCCGGTTTCGCCGAGGGCGTGGTTGGCATGCAGGAAGGCGGCACGCGCGTCATGCTCGTCCCGTCCGACCTCGGCTATGGCGACCAGGGCATCGAAGGGATCATCCCGCCTGATGCCGACCTCATCTTCGAAGTCGAGCTGCTCGAAGTCCGCTAAGCCTCATCTCCAGACCGGCTGATCGTGACCGTCCCCGCGTTGCCGTTGACGGTCACCAGGTCACCCGAACGTATCTCGCGGGTCGCGGTGTGCACGTTGACCACCGCCGGGAGCCCGTATTCACGAGCCACGGTACTGCCGTGGCTCAACGCACTTCCCATATCCACCACCAGACCGGAAGCCAGCGCGAACCAGGGCGTCCAGCCCGCGTCGGTTACCGGCGCCACCAGGATCTCACCCGGCTCGAGCGGGCTGTCCGTGGCGGGGTCCAGGATCACGCGTGCCCGGCCGGTTGCGATGCCTGGACTTACCGGCGTCCCGCGGAGCGTCGCGCTTTCCTCACCCATTTCCGCCGGCTCCAGAGGCGTTGGCCGGCCGCGGAACCGGTCGGGAAGGATAATGTGCCGGCTGCGCTCGTATTCCTTCCGCCGCCGCACCACCCGGTCCTGGAGACCCTCCGGCGTTGCCGCACGCATCGCTTCGCGCAGCTCATCTCGCGCCAGGAAGTAGATGTCCTCTGGCGCGTCGATCACACCCTTCGCCACCAGCCGCCCCTGCATCGCCGGCATCAGGTAGTCCGGGATGCGCGCCGCCCGCACGATGACCGACTTCGTGCGCTCGCGGAGCGAAACCCAGTCCTGCGCGTCCGAAAGCGCCTTGCGGAAAACGCGCCGCCGCACGGGATTCATGCGCCGCGCGATCGCCTTCGTCAGCCGAAGCCGCTCGGTCTCCTGCCTGCGCAGGGTCTCCGGTGGCGAATGTCCCGCCGGCAACGACAGGTACGAAGCCACCATGGTCATCACCGGCTTTGGCTCACGCCGCCAGCACCGCGCCGAGGCCTCCATCTCGTTGAGCCCCCGGTGGCCGTGCCTCGCAAGGAAGGTCCGCCACGCCGCGCGCCACCCATCCGGCAGCGACGAATCGCCCGGGTCGAACTCTCCCGAGAGCACCGTACCTTCGATGCCTGTGTTTCGCGCTACCGTGGCCAGGTTCCAGATGTCCAGCCCGATCTGCGCGCTTTCCACGCCGTGCATCCCGGAGAAGAGCCCCGGCATCCGCGCGTCCGTCCCTTCCCTGAGCACCGGCCGCACCAGCCGTGCTACCAGTTCGAACGATGTCGAAGCGATACCGCTCACCTGCAGGTGCGTCCCGAAGATGTTGGCGGTATGCGTCAGCACGCGCTCGAACGCGTCGTCCAGCGCTGCACCGGAAAGCGTGGCGGTGTCCAGCGCCGCGATTTCCCGCTCCAGCGCGCGCGTCTGCCGGTCGATGCGCTCCGCTGTGCCCTGCACGGTCAGCAGGTTCTTCGCCAGTGGAAGCGCGCTCTTTGCCTTGAAGCGGAGCCGGCGCAGCCACCGCTCCCGGTCGCTCGTTTCGGCGCCCTCATCGCCCGCAAGGTATTGCTGTTCGACTACATCCGCACTGCCGCCCGGCGAGCGGTCAGCGATAAGCCGCGTGACGGTCAGGTTCAGGAACGCCCGGTTGTAGAACGTGCCCATGAAGGGCCGCCACTCATCCCGATCCAGCAGCCCGAGTTGCTGGAAGCCAAGGTTGTACCCCACCCGCGACGTATTCTGCGAGAGGCTAATCGTCAGCGGCGTCAGGAGCCCGGGCAGCACCTCCTGTACATTCGCGCTCGTCCAAAAGGTGTCATCGTCGGTCGGCGTATCGAACTCGCTTACTTCTCCGGCCCTGGCTCTGGCCGCCGTGATCGGCCGCGACTGCAGCAGCCATAACTCCTCCCCGTCGTGCGCGAACTCGATATCCTGCGGCGCCCCGAACAACGCCTCGGCGCGCAATGCGGCTTCAGCGATCTCCCTCGCTGCTTCTTCGGTCACCAGCCCGCCCTCAGCCGGTTCGCGCCCGGTGACCGCTAGCGAGCTGCGGTCGACCAACACCCGCTCGCCACGCGCGGTGCCGGCCATCAATCGCTCGCCCGTACCCGGCACGGCTTCGATGACAACGCGTTCCTGTCCATCAACGGGGTCGACTGAGAACGCCACGCCCGCGAACGCCGCCTCCACCATCCGTTGCACCACCACGGCCATCTGCGCACCGGCGACTCCCGCTTCCTTGCGGTACGCCGCGGCTGATTCGGAATGAAGCGACGCGACACAGTCCGCGATCGCTCCGAGCAGTGCGCCGCGGTCGCGGATGTTCAACACGGTTTCGTGCTGCCCCGCGAACGAGCGCTCGCTCCCGTCTTCGTCAGTGGCCGACGAACGTACCGCCACCGCAACCGCACCCGATGGGTTCAACGCAGACCATGCCGAGACGATCGCGGACACGGTTTCCGGGTCGTCCAGCGCTGCCGTTGCATCCGTGTCTACAACAAAACCTGGAGGCACACGAAACGCGGCCTTCTGGAGCCGGAACAAATTTGCGCCCTTGCCCCCGAGAAGCGCCGCGGATGGTTCTGCTTGGTCATCGAGCCAGTGAATTCCCGCCATGCCGGGAAGCGTACACAGCCTGAACGCGCTTCGCAGCAAGCCCGGTAACAGGCCCTTGACATGTAGAACAAATGTTCTACACTTTCCACAACACCACGGAGGTCTCCGTCATGTCCCTTGCCCGCCTCACCATCACCCCGCCTCCCGTGTCGCCTGCGGCTCAGCCCTCTAGCGAAGAGGCCGAACGCCTTGCCTCCATTCTCCGTAAGTACGCGACAGGTTCTGTCGCAATAGAGGCTGGCAATACCCTCCGTGTCGATCTCCGCCGCATCCCCTGGGCGTGCGCCGAACCAGAACGCGCCCGCCGGCTCGGGGTGCTCGCCTCCACGTGGACAGGCCGAAAAGTCGAGACGCGAATCGAAGAAGCCCCATCCCAGCCCGCCACCGGGCCATTCACCGCGAGCCTTCGGCGCCGCCCGGCCGAAGCCGCCACCGCATTCCGCGGCCGGATCCGCCGGGCTGCCGAGCGGCTCGCGTTACTCGTCGAAACCCACGGCGAGCCCTGCCGGCGCTGGATGGTCCGGCTCGAACGCGACGGCGCCTCTGCCGTGATGCCCCTGCCCGGAGCGCTCCTGGAACAGGGCCAGGGGGAATTCGATCGCCGCCTCCCGGTCGCCGCGCTGGAGAACGTCACTGCCGTTCGGCTGGAAGCCCGCACCGGCACTCCCGCTTCGGTTCAACACCCTCGCACGCGCACGACGGCGGATGGCGGCCTTGGCCGGGGCAAGCCCCTGGCAAAAGTCTCCTGATCGCGCGACCCGGGAGGAAGCGTGAAAGCAGCCTGCTGGTAGACTTGGTAGATCAGCGCATCCCGCTGAAAACCATGCTCTGAGAGGGTCTGCGATGACTTCGGTTTCGGAACGCAAGCAACTCCCGCCTGCATACGACCCGAAGTCGGTAGAACAGCCCATCTACCAGCAGTGGGAAGAGCGGGGCTATTTCCGCCCGCGCGGCGGCCCCGACGCAAAGCCCTACTGCATCATCATGCCGCCGCCCAACGTCACCGGTGAGCTGCACCTGGGCCATGGCCTGGAAGACGCCCTCACCGATGCCCTGGTCCGCTGGCACCGCATGCTCGGCGAAAAAGTCCTCTGGCTTCCCGGCGAAGACCACGCCGGCATCGCCACGCAGAACGTCATCGAGCGCGAACTCGAAAAAGAAGGCGTCGACCGCCACGACATTGGCCGTGACGCCTTCATCGAGCGCACCTGGCAATGGGTCCGGAAGTACCGCCACCGCATCGTCGACCAGCATCGCAAGCTGGGCGCCAGCGCCGACTGGGAGCGCGACGTCTTCACCCTCGACCCCGGCATTGTCCGCGCCGTCCGCAAAACCTTCGTCGACCTCTATAACGACGGCCTCATCTACCGCGGCCTGCGCATGATCAACTGGTGCCCGCGCTGCGAAACCGCGCTGAGCGATCTCGAGGTCGACTACGTCGAGGAGCAGTCAAAGCTCTACTACTTCCGCTACCCCATGGTCGGCGAAGGTGGCATGCCCCTCCCGGATGCAGTGCTCGTCGCCACCACCCGCCCCGAAACCATGCTCGGCGACACCGGCGTCGCCGTGAACCCTGACGACGAACGCTACGAAGACAAGATCGGCCGCATGCTCCTCCTGCCTATCGTCGGCCGCGAGATCCCCGTCGTCTCCGACGATGCCGTCGCCGCCGAATTCGGTACGGGCGCCGTCAAGGTCACGCCCGGCCATGACCCCGCCGACTGGGAGATCGGCCAGCGCCACGACCTCGATGTCGTCGTCGTCATCGACAAAAAGGGCATCATGAACGAAGAGGCAGGGCCCTACGAAGGCATGACCATCGACGAGACGCGCGAGAGCATCGTCGCCGACCTCGACGCCGAAGGCTTCCTCGACCACATCGAAGACTATGCCCACAGCGTCGGCCACTGCTCGCGCTGCAAGACGCCGGTCCAGCCCATCCCCAGCGAGCAGTGGTGGGTCGATGTCCACAAGGAATACGCGCCTGGCGCCTCACTCTCCAGCGCCGCGGCAGCCGCAGTCCGCGATGGCCTTATCCGCATGGTGCCCCAGCGCTTCGAGAAGGTGTACCTCAACTGGATGGACAACATCCGCGACTGGTGCATCAGCCGCCAGCTCTGGTGGGGCCACCAGATCCCCGTCTGGTACTGCGACGCCTGCAACGCCATGACCGTCCAGGAAGATGACCCCGACGCCTGCCCGGAGTGCGGCGGCGCCCTGCGCCAGGACGAAGACGTGCTCGATACCTGGTTCTCCTCGGGCCTCGCCCCCCACGCCGACCTCGGCTGGCCCGATGACACCGAGGACCTCCGGACCTTCTACCCCACCACCGACATGCAGATGGGCTACGACATCATGTTCTTCTGGAACGCCCGGATGATCATGATGTCCATGTACAACATGCGCGATCTGGGGCGCGACAGCTCCATCCCCTATCGCACCGTCCTCTTCCATGGCCTCATCCGCGACGCCAAAGGCGACAAGATGACCAAGTCCCGCGGCAACGTCGTGGACCCCCTGGTCTCCGCCAGCCAGTATGGCGCCGATGCGTTCCGATTCGCCCTCCTCGCCGGCGCCACCCTTGGCGCCGACCAGCGCTACACCGACGAACGCCTCGAAGCCGCCCGCAACTTCGCGAATAAGCTCTGGAACAGCGCCCGCTTTGTCCTCTCGAAGCTCGGTGACGCCCCCATCGAATGCCCGGCCTTGTCCGGCCGCGAAGCCCTGGCGCTCGAGGACCGCTGGATCCTCTCCCGCCTCGAGCAGCTCCGCATCGACGTGGATTCGCTGCTCACTGCCTACCAGGTCGGCGAAGCCGGCCGCACTATCGAAGACTTCTTCTGGGGCGAGTTCTGCGACTGGTACATCGAGATGGCCAAGGTCCGGCTGAACGCTGGCGACGAACAGCCCCGCGCCGTCCTCGCCCACGTCCTCGACCACAGCCTGCGCCTCCTCCACCCCATCATGCCCTTCGTCACCGAAGCCCTCTGGCAGGCGCTCCGCGATAACCTGCCCGGTGAAGAATCCGACATGCTCATCGTTTCCAGCTACCCTCGCAATGAACCCGGGTGGAAGGATGCCGCCGCCGAGGCTGCGATGAGCCACGTCATCGAAGCCAACCGCGCCATCCGGAACCTTCGTGCCGAAAACCGCGTCCCTGCTGCCGACCGCCCGAAGGTTTACCTGCGCGCGGCCGACTACGCCGACGCCCTGCGCGAGACGCTTGGCGCCACAGAGTTCACCTCCCGCGTTGAAGTCGAGGTGCTTGCGCCCGGTGCCGAGCTGCCCCAGGCCGAATTCGCCTTCCAGCGCATCGCGGATACCGAGATCGCGCTCGCCCTCCCCGAAGTCGACGTCGCTGCCGAACGCCAGCGCCTGGAAAAAGAGCTCGCCGACGCCGAGGCCCACGCCGCCCGGCTCGAAAAGCAGCTTTCTAACGAGAACTTCCTGGCCAAGGCCCCGGACCACGTCAAAGAGGGCATGCAAAACACCCTCGCCGAAACCCGCCAGCGCATCGAAGGCCTCCGGGAGCGCCTCGCCGCGCTCTAGCCATGCCCGAGATCAGCCGCTTCTATGGTGTTCGCATTTACATGTACGCGAACGATCACCCGCCGCCGCACTTTCACGCACGGTACGCGGAACATCAGGTGCTTGTGCGATTTGATAGGATCGAGGTCTACCGCGGTTCTTTACCACAGCGCGAGCAGTCGATGGTGCTTGAGTGGGCAATATTGAACCGAGAGCAGCTCTTCGCTAACTGGGAGATGTTACGGAGTGGCAAGCTCCCCCGGCGCATCGAGCCAATGCGATAGGCATGAGGAGAGGGTTCAATAATATGGAAAAGCTCCCTGACGTCACTCGAGTCGAATACGTGGGCGACTATCGATTGTTCCTTGTCTTCTCCGACAGCGAACAAGGCGAGGTCGACCTTGAGCCTGCTCTGCGCGCTAACCCGCAGGGGTTCTTCGCTGAGCTGCTTGATCGGGATTTGTTCGCCCGGGCTTTCGTCGATCCAGACGCAGGCACCGTTGCATGGCCTAACGGGGCGGATTGGGATCCCCTGGTGTTGTACTCCATGGCTACGGGTACGCCCCTGCCTGACGCGCACACTGTCTGAATCGACAATCGTCAATAGACCAGCATCTCCACCACCCCCGCCGTATCCCCCAGGTCCTCCACCGCCATGTCCGCGCCCGCGGCAAGCAACTCCTCCGGCGTGAACCGCCCCGTGCCAACACCCAGCGACCGCGCACCGGCTGCCTTCGCCGCTTCGACGTCGAGCGGCGTGTCCCCGATCACCAGCGCGTTCGTCGCCTTCGCCGGCGCCTCGTGCGCTGCCGCTATCGATTCGATCGCGCTCACGATGACGTCGCTGCGTACAGTCGTTGAATCGCCGAATCCCCCGCCGCGAAATCGCTCCCACAGCCCGTAGCGACGCAGCTTCGCCTCCGCGCCGCGCCGCATGTTCCCTGTCGCCAGTCCAATGGCCACGGGCTCCTCCTGCAGCGCTGCCAGCAACTCGTGTACACCCGGCATTACCCGTCCGGAGCGCTCCTTCAGGGCCACCGGCAGCTCGCGCAGATAGGCTTCCGAGAATTCGTCCAGCCGCTCCTCCGGTGCCTTGTCGTAGCGGCCAAGCGCCTCAAGGAATATGCCCCGGTCCGTCCGGCCATCGAACATGATGCCTTCCGTCGGCTTCTCCACTCCGAACATCCGCTCCAGCGCGCGGTCCATCGCTAATCGCCCGGCTCCGCCCGAATGGATCAGCGTCAGGTCGACATCAAAAAGCAGTAACCTGGTCACGTTTCCATTCTCGCGCGCCCGGCTCTTACGTGTGGTGAACCGGCCTCCACCCTCCTTTTGCAATTTCCGGCGGCCTCCCTAGTCTGGAGATGTGAGCAGTATCAGACCCTTGCCAGAAATCCGCTCTGTCCTTCAGCGGGCGCGTAACAACCGCCTGGTCCTCGAGCAACTGCTCGACCAGGTGCCCGGCGAACGCTGGCGCAACCAGGCCGACGGCGACGCCTGGACCGCTCGCGCCCACCTGGAGCACCTGGCCACCATCGATACCGTCACCTATGAGCTCCTGGAGTCCCCCGGTGAGCGAGGCTTCGGCCTCGACCACCACGTGCTCATGCGCCGCTCCGCGCTCATGGCCGAAGTTGCCGGCAGCCCCGTCGACGAACTCCGCGATGCCATGGCCGCTTCGCGCGAAGCCCTGGTTGGCCATATCGCCCGCTTCGACGACGAGTGGCTCGCAATGCCGGTCGTGGTCACTCTCCCGGGTGCTTATCCGCCCGAGCAGGCCATCTCCATGCGCGCCTATCTCGCCTCCTGGGCCGAACACGATGCTGAACACGCCGAAGCCATCCGCGCTGCCATCACCGCGTCCATCCAGCCGGGGGCGCTCAGCGCGGCTGTGCGCATTCGCCGGAAGGACGGCTAACCCGCAGTCTCCTGAGCCTCGCGCCGCAGAACACCGGCCTCTTTGCCCAG
>SLAK01000422.1 GCA_007126855.1 Dehalococcoidia bacterium
TAGGAAAAGGCCTGCCGGGGGTCATCCGGAATCGCCGAGAAGCCGGCAAGCTGGACGTTCTCGCCGCCAGGCCCACCACCCTCATCGTAGAGCGTGTAGCGGACGCCTGCGCCGTCGAATGTGCCGAGCTCCGTGGCACCGGACACCGGTGCGATGCCGTGGTCGCTGCGGGTAATTTGCTGCACCTCGAAGCCAACGATGCCCGCGTCGTTATCGTCAATGGCCCGGAATACCAGCACCGCCCGGGCCCCATCGTACTGGGGGATGCCTGGCGGGCCTGTGTGCGCCTGGACGCTCCTCAGTTCCAGAAAGTCCGGCACATCAGGCATCCGAACCTCGAAATCGAGCGCGTCTTCTGCAACGTTGAGCGCTTCGTCGAGAGGAAGCTGCCTGGGCGCCTCTTCATTCATGCGCAATTCCACTTCGTGGGCCTCGGCCGGGTCAGAGCTCCACGGGGCAGCGAAGTACAGTGCCAAGGCGACGACGATGACCGCCGTGAGGGCTGTCGCGATTGACATGAGCCGGCGAGAGGGAGGTAGCGTTGGCATCGTAAAACTCCGGGTGGCCCGTGCTGACGGCACCCAGTCGGCGCATATCAGCCTGATTCTTTGTGCGTTAGGCGCATTATAGCAGAATGCGGTTCGGGTTGACCGCAAGTGGACCTGCGCGAATTTCTACCGATCGGTAAATGTTTACGGGCGGGGACTTCCCAAGAGGGCGGGGGGATGCGGTACACTTCGACCGAGCGGTAAGCTGAACGTCAATCGCAGCTATTGGAGACGCCCTGTGACACAAGTGACCCTGAAGCCAGACGAAATCAATTTGAGCGACCCCGAGATCTTCGAGCGCAACCAGGCGCACGGGATCTTCAAGTATCTCCGCAACAACCAGCCGATCCACTGGAACGAGGGGGGAGAGCGGAACGTAGGGTTCTGGAACATCACGAAGTACGAAGACGTGATGTTCATTTCCCGGCGGCCGGACCTCTTCATCTCGAGCAAGGGGATCACGCAGTTCTATCCCAGGGACGAGGCGGACCTGGATGAGCAGATGAACGGCAACGGCAAGATGCTCATCACCATGGACCCGCCGCGCCACGTGCGCCTGCGCCGGCTGGTGAACAAAGGCTTCACCCCGCGCGCGGTGAACGCGATGGAAGACCACATCCGGGAGATCACGAACAGCGTCCTGGACGACATCGCGAAGAAGGGGCGCTGCGACTTCGTGCTCGAGGTCGCCTCGCAGCTTCCGCTGGCGGTCATCTGCGGCATGATGGGCCTGGAGAAGAAGGACTGGCCGCTCATGTTCGAGCTCACGAACAAGGTGCTGGGCCAGGGCGACCCCGAATACCAGACCGACGCGCCCGAGGAGCTCCGCGGCACCAACGAAGGCGCGCGCATCGCCGGCCAGATGGGCACGATGCAGATGTTCGGCTACTTCGCGCAGCAGCTCCAGGACCGGAAGGAGCACCGCAAGGACGACCTCATCAGCCTGCTGGTCGATGCCGAAGTCGACGGCCAGCAGCTCACCGACGAGGACATCCTGTGGTTCTGCTTCCTGTTGATCCTCGCAGGGAACGAAACGACACGGAACGCGATCTCGGGCGGTCTGCACACGCTCTGCGAGCACCCCGAGCAGCGGAAGCAGCTCCAGGACGACATGTCGTTGCTGCCGGTGGCCATCGAGGAGATCCTCCGCTGGGTGTCCCCGGTAACGCACATGGCCCGCGTGGCGACCGAAGACGTCGAGATTCGTGGCACGACCATCAAGGAAGGCGACCGCATCACGATGTGGTATCCGAGCGTGAACCGCGATGAGGACATCTTCCCGGATGCGGACACCTTCGACATCAGGCGGACGCCGAACGACCACCTGGCCTTCGGTATCGGCGAGCACTTCTGCCTTGGCGCGGGCTTCGCGCGGCTGGAGCTTCGGGTGATGTTCGAAGAGCTCTTCCGCCGCTTCCCGGATATCACCACCGACGGCGAGCCGGAGCGGCTGCGCTCGACCTTTATCGGCGGCATCAAGCACCTGCCGGTGAAGTTCACGCCGGAAGCCTGAACGAGAGCGTAGTATCGTGGGCCGGGGAGGTTGATCCCCGGCCTGCCTGTGTACAGCAACGGAGGATTTATCGATGCGGGTAGAAGTTGACCACGACCTTTGCGAAGGCCATAGCAAGTGCGAGAAGTCGGCTCCCGGCGTGTTCGAAGTGCGGGACGACGACCTGAGCTATGTGCTGCTCGACCCCGTGCCGGAGGAGCATCGCGAGGGCGTCGAGCGCGCGGTGCGGGTGTGCCCGCGGGGGGCGATCCGGCTGATCGAAGACGCATAGCCAACTCCGCGGCCCCGGGGAGAATGACCCGGGGCTTTCGCTTCCACTGCATGAGCCCCTGATTAGCCGCCCGGGTTGAAGTGGCGGCGCTGGTTGCGTAGCTTCTGTTGCAGGACACCCGGCGCCGATTGCGCCCATTGGAGACGCATATGACACAGGTAGCGTGGAACCTCGAAGAGCTGAACCTCAACCGCGCCGACCTCTTCGAACAGGGCAGAGCCCACGAGGTCTTCCAGTACCTTCGCCAGCACCAGCCGGTGCACTGGAACCGCGAGGGCAAGCGCAACGTCGGCTTCTGGAA
>SLAK01000236.1 GCA_007126855.1 Dehalococcoidia bacterium
GCAAGGGCGGGCACGAGGCGACACCCGGGGGTGTCCCGCAATCGTTGGCACGGACAGGTGGCTTTGGGTATTCTGGGCTTTAAGCGTGGGCGGTTAGCTCAGATGGTTAGAGCGCTGCGTTGACATCGCAGAGGTCACTGGTTCGAATCCAGTATCGCCCACCAGCCCTCTCAAAGCTCACGGTTGATCAAGTAAGAGTCGCGGCGCACAGAGTCATGCGCCGCGGCGGCTCTGTCCCGGCAAGTACAGGGCCACCGCGAGCTGGCGAGAAAGCTTCGAGCCACGGTTACTTCTGCTCGCGCTCCTGCGCTTCAAGTTCCTCTTTCTGGCGCTTGAGCTCTTCGATCTCTTGCTGCCTGTGGCGGACGCGCTCGGCGTCGGCCGCGCGCAGCTCTTCGCGTTCTGCGGGTGTGAAGGCCTGGTTGCAGGACGAACAGGTCCAGCCGCTGGCTTTGTCTTCCTTGCCGATATCGGCGGGGTCATCCCAGCGCGGCACCAGGGAGCTGTGCGTGCACTCGGCGGGAGTCTCTTCGACGACCTGCTCTTCTTCCTTCTCGCGCCCAAGGAGCTTCTGGAGAATGCCCATGTCGTTCTTCCTTTCACGGTAGCGCGCGCCAAACGACGAAGCGCCGCCGTAACGGGGTAGGCGAATCAATCCGCCCACCGGGATCGAGCCGGCTCAGACCCGCGCATTTCGGCTCAAGTGAGCATTCGTAACGCGGCCGGGGCCGTACTCCCATTCCGAATGCTGACCATACAGTATCCGCAGTCGTGGTGCGCAACCGCCGGGTGAAGCCGCCTAACAGAGGCATAACACTTGGCGTCTTTTGAACGGACCTGCGACCGGGGCAAGCCCCGACGCTAACAGGCGGGACTGACCGCGAGAACTTAAGCCGCAGCGATGATACGGTGCGGTGCGCCAAGCTTTCCTGGCCCAACACAAACGGAGGATGTATGAAGCTTTTCATGCGGTTGCTGCTGCCTGCCACACTGGTATTCCTGCTGGCTGCTTGCGGCAACGACGACAACGGGAATGGTGACCCGGGCGGCCTGTTCCCGGCCGATGACAACAGCAACGGTGTGGAAGCGCCGGTCGACGATGACGCTAGCGCGAACGGAGAGGAAGCCAATGGCCCCGACGACAACGGCGCCGTCCAGCCTCCGACGGGAAGCAGCAGCGGGACGATGACCGTGGCCGGCGTGACCTACGAGTTCGAAGTGCGGCACTGTGGGTTCAGCCCGGCAGAGACGGGCAACGAGGATGTGCCCTTTTCGCTGCGCGGCCAGGGTGTGACACCGGACGGCGAGCCGTTTGAGGTGGATGCCGTAACGGTGGAGCTCAACGATGACACGGAGTCGCAGACTCTTTCGCTCTGGATCGGCGAGAGTTTCCCCTACGACGTCATTTACGAGTCGGGCCGCATGCAAATGAACGGGATGGTGACCGGTACGAGCGAAACGGCAGTCGCCGAGATGGGGATGGACTGGCCAATGCTCGAAATCGATGGCAACCAGGTGCGCGCCGAAGGGGGCTTCCTGGAGATAACGGATGTGATGGGCGCCCACGATGAAGAGCTCGTGGGCTGGGGGACCTTCGAAGCGACGTGCCCCTGAGCCCCCGGACAAGGTAAATCTGACCGGGGTGCACCGCCACACCGGTGAGGGAGTGCCCGGGTCCCCTTTTTGTACGCGTAGGCGGCAACGGACCCGGGCATTTCCTGGTGCCGGGGCATGCGGGCTGGACCCGCGACAGAAGGAACCTTTCGGTCTAAGCTAACGAAATGGCGACGGGGCAGCCAGAGAGCGAAGCCAGCACAGAAACCGCCCCTCAACAGCGGCGGCGGATTTCCACTTTTGCTTCCCTTAGCAACCAGCAGTTCCGCTGGCTCTACATCAGTAATGGCGCCTTCTTCTTCGCGATGATGGGTCAGATGGTGGTGCGTTCGTGGCTGGCCTACGACATCACCGGAAGCGCCTTCGCGCTGGGCCTCGTGAACTTCAGCGTCGCGATCCCGATGCTCATCCTGTCACCCTTCGGCGGGGTGATGGCGGACCGGCTGGAACGCCGCTCGCTGATCATGGGCGGGCAGGCGACGATCATCGTGTCGGAATCGCTGGTGCTGCTCCTATTGCTGACGGGTGTACTGGACTTCTGGCACCTGCTGGCTGCCACCTTTGTGATGGGCGGGGTGTTCCCCTTTGTGATGCCAGCGCGGCAGGCCATCGTGGCGAACATTGTGGGCCGCCACGGGCTGACGAACGCGATGGCCCTGCAGATGGGCGCGATGAACGCTGCGCGCGTGGTTTCGCCGGCGCTTGCGGGCGTGGTGCTCTGGGCGGCCGGTGTGAACACGGCCTTTGTAGTCGCGGTCTGCCTCTATAGCTTCGCATTGCTGTGCATGACCAAGGTCAATCGTTCCCGTGCGCCGACGAAACCCAAGCCGACAACTGTGCTCCGCGACATGGCCGACGGTGTGCGCTACGTGGCGCGCGACCGGCCCGTGCGGGTGCTGCTGTTCCTGGGCATGGTGCCCATCCTGCTTGCGATGCCATTCCAGTCGCTGCTGCCGGTGTTCGCGGGTGAAGAGGTTTGGGACGTCGGTGAGATTGGGCTCGGCGTGCTCTATGCCGC
>SLAK01000379.1 GCA_007126855.1 Dehalococcoidia bacterium
CGAGGACGAGGACTAAGCCCAAAGCCAGACAGTAAGGCACGACAGGCAGGACGGGCCGCGATCAATCGCGGCCCGTTGTCTTTTGTGGGGTTGAAGACGAGCGGTTAGAGGCGGGGCAGGTACTCAGCGTATTCGAAGTCGCTGATGTGGCGGCTGTAGCGGTCCCATTCGATGCGCTTGTTCTGGATGAGGCTTTCGTAGACGTGATCGCCCAGGGCCTCGCGCAAGAAGGGGGAGCTCTCGGCGGCTTCGATGGCTTCGATGAGGGTTGCGGGGAGCCGGCGGATACCGCGGCGGTCGCGCTCTTCTTCGGAGAGTTCGTAGACGTTTTCTTCGACCGGCGTGGGCAGGGGCCGCTCGTTCTCAATGCCGTCGAGGCCGGCCGCGAGAAGCACGGCGAAGACGAAGTAGGGATTGCAGGCAGGGTCGGGGGAGCGGTATTCGACGCGGGTGTGGATCTCGTCGGCGGCCTTGTATTCCGGGATGCGGATGAGGTCGCTGCGGTTGCGGCGGGCCCAGCTCAGGTAAAGGGGCGCTTCGAAGCCGGGGACGAGCCGCTTATAGCTGTTGACCCACTGGTTGGTGACGAGGGTGAAAGCGTGCGCGTTATGGAGCAGGCCGGCGATGTAGGAGCGCGCCAGGGCGCTGAGGTAGTAGGGGTCGTCGGCATCAAAAAAGGCGTTTCGCTCGCCTTTGAAGAGCGACTGGTGGACGTGCATGCCGTTGCCGTTTTCGCTGGGGATGGGCTTGGGCATGAAGCTGGCGTAGACGCCGTTCATCGCGGCGACTTGCTTCACTACGATGCGGTAGGTCATGGCAGCGTCGGCCATGGTCAGGGCGTCGGTATAGCGGAGCACGATTTCGTGCTGGCTCGGGGCCACCTCGTGGTGGCTGTATTCGACTTCAATGCCCATGGCTTCGAGTGAGAGCACGGTTTCGCGGCGGAGGTCCGTGGCGACGTCGGCGGTCTGGTCGAAGTAGCCGCCTTTATCGAGCACTTCGATGGACTGGTCGTCCTTGAAGTAGAAGTGCTCCATTTCGGGGCTGACGTAGAAGGTGTAGCCGAGTTCGGTGGCGCGTTCGAGCTGGCGGCGGAGCACGTAGCGGGGGTCGCCTTCGAAGGGGCGGCCGTCCGGGCGGTAGATATCGCAAAACATGCGGGCGACGCCGGGTTCGCGGGGGCGCCAGGGGACGAGCTGAAAGGTGGCCGGATCGGGGCGGGCAACCATATCGGATTCGTCGATGCGGGCGAAGCCTTCGATGCTGGAGCCATCGAAGCCCATGCCTTCGTCGAGCGCTTTCTCCAGCTCTTCAACGGTGATGGCGAAGCTCTTGAGACTGCCGACGATGTCGGTGAACCAGAGGCGAATGAACTTGACGTGGTGCTCCTTGCAGGCGGACTTGACGTAGTGGACGGATTCAGAGGTCATGGCCGGACTCCGGGGGGGAGAAAGTGAAGAGGGAAGAGGGAAGAGGGAAGAGGGAAGAACCCTCACTCCGGCCCTCTCCCTTTGCATGGGAGAGGGAGGAGGCGGCGTTGCCGAGGGACAGATCCTCACCCCGGCCCTCTCCCTTTGCGAGGGAGAGGGAGGAGGCATGCGGCGAGTCGTGGCTATTCACGGTGAAGGCTCCAGAGGCCGTGATTCCAAGGCAGGGCGACATTAGCCATTTCCTGCACGCTAACACGCCTTGCCCCGCTGACAGGATAGAGGGTTGGTGTTTCGTGGACATTGCCGGAAAGCACACCGTGGCTGGCTAGACGACGCCGCCGAAGAGGTCGTAATCGCTTGAGGCTTCGATGCGGATGCTGACCCGCTCGCCGGGGGCGGCGTCGCCCGCGGCGAACACCAGGCCATCGACTTCCGGAGCCTCGCGGTAGGTGCGGCCGGCGATGACGGGGTTTCCGTCCTCGTCTTCGCCTGTGCCTTCGACGAGCATAGGGAGGGTGCGGCCGACGAAGCGGCGGGCCTGCTTGCCGGCGATCTTGCGCTGGAGGGCCATGAGACGGTCGCGGCGCTCAGCTTTGACCTCGTCCGGAAGGTGGCCGTCGAGATCGTCGGCGCCGGTCCATTGCTGGCGGGAGTAGGTGAAGACGCCGACGTGGTCGAAGCGGATGGCTTTCGCGAACTGCATGAGCTCGTCGAACTCGGCCTCGGTCTCGCCGGGGAAGCCGGCGATGAACGATGTGCGCAGCACGAGGTCGGGCATGGCCGCACGCATAGCTTCGATGTTCGTCATCACCTTGTCCACGTTGCTGGGGCGCTTCATGCGCTTGAGGATGCTTTCAGAGCCGTGTTGCAGCGGGACATCGAGATAGTGAAGGACATTGGGCAGGCGGGCCATGGTCTCGGCGAGCCGGGGGGTGATGCGGCTGGGGTAGGCATACATGAGGCGCAGCCACGTATCAGGGCCGGCGGCGTCTGAGAGCATTTCGAGCAGGCCGGGGAGGCCGGAGGCAAAGGGCTGTCCCAGGTCTTCTCCCCAGGCGGTGCTGTCCTGCGCGACCAGCACGAGTTCTTTGGCGCCTGCGTCGACCAGGCGGCGCGCTTCTTTGACCAGAAGGCCGGCCGGGGCGGATCTGAGGCCGCCTTTGATCTTCGGGATGACGCAGAA
>SLAK01000205.1 GCA_007126855.1 Dehalococcoidia bacterium
ACCAACCTGCTGCGTGGCGTCCGCGAAGGTGCCATCACCGCGACCGCCGAGCCCCTCCACGTCGGCCGCACCACCATCGTCGTCGAAACCCGCATCCTCGACGCCAGCGGCAAGCTGGTCAGCAAGACCACCCAGGCCCAGCTCGTCCTGCCGCCGAAAGAGGCGAAGTAGCGCGAACCGCCTCACGCCGATCGTCTATCGAGCTCTTCGCGGATGATCCGCCGAAGTGTTTCCTCATCCATAGGGTCGTGCTGGCCGCGAAGGTATTCGCGCAGAGCCGCGTTGATCAGCGTCTGGTAATTGCCGCCTCCGGCATCGTGCACCCGCTGCCGGAAGGTCTCGACGATGTCGGTGTCGAGGCGGATGGTTATCCGCGTCTTCTCGCGACCCGGCTCCCGGACCGCGCCTCGCTTCGCCTTGCTGAAATCGTATTCGTCCTTCATGTCATCTCTCATAGCTTCGGGTTTCACTTCGGGTCGCTCTCCGCGCTGAGATGAGCCGTATTGTCGCGCCACGCCATGTGTAAACGACCACCAACAAGCGGCCGAATACGTCGATGCCTAGTGTGACGAATCGCGCCTCGCCTTCGTGGTCGTCCGGAATGGTGAGTGCGGACGGGTCATCAAAGATCGTCGCGGCGTCGGCAAAGTCCACACCGTGTTGAGCCGGTTTCTCCTTGCCTTGGGTGCGTCCCACTCGAAATCGTCGGCCACTTCGCCCTATCGTACATACACTGTGCAGCGCCGACCATCCCCTCTCACCTTCCACCCCCTACAATCACAATCGCATCCCCATACCCCGAGGCCCGCAATGACCCCCTACCAGGCCATCATCTCCAAGCGCGACACCCGCAGCTTCGACGGCCGTCCTATCCCCGATGACGTCCTCCAGCGCATCCTCCAGGCCGGACGCATGGCCGGCAGCGCCAAGGCCCTCGAACCTGCGCGCTTCGTCGTCATCCGCGACCAGGTGCAGAAAGAAGCCCTCGCGAAATGCGGGAACTTTACGCCCCACCTGCCCACCGCCGCCGCCGCCGTCGCCATCGTCCTCGAACCCGAGATGGGCGTCGTCGGCGCCCCGCTCACCTATTTCCGCGGCCCCTTCGACGCCGGCCGCGCCGCCCAGAACATGATGCTCGCCGCCTGGGCCGAAGGCGTCGCCTCCTGTCCCGCTTCCATGCACCAGGCCGAAGAGGCCGCCAGGGTCCTCCGCCTCCCGGAAGGCTACACCGTCGCCAACACCATCGCCTTCGGCTATCCCGCCGGCGAAGATCCCGCCCGCCAACAACGCCCCCGCAAATCCCTTGACCAATACGTCCACTGGGAGCACTGGGGCGGGTAACACGCCGGGATCACTGGGACTGGCTCCTCTGGCAGCTCCTCAGCCCCGTGGGCCATACTGTGTGCATGAAGAATGTCATCGTTTCCGTGGATGACGAGGTGTATCGCCGCGCCTGTGTTCGTGCTGCCGAGCTGGATACCTCAGTTCCAGATGCAGTCCGGCAGTTTCTCACAGACTTCGCGCGAGGCGAGACGGACTTTGAGCGGCGGAAGAGGCTTCAAGACGAAACCTTGGCCTCAATCCATTCCTTCCGTGGCGGAGAGCGCTTGACGCGCGACGAACTGCACGACCGCGATGCGCTTCGTTGATACCAACGTGCTGCTCTATGCAGTTGGCACCGACGCCCGTGAAGAACCGAAACGGGAGCGTGCTCTGGCAATTCTCGATCAACGAGACCTCGCTCTGTCGGTTCAGGTTCTGCAAGAGTTCTACGTGCAGGCCACTCGCCCCACCCGGTCCGATCGCATCACGCATGCGCAGGCCACTGCATTGATCGAGTCTTGGCTGCGATTTCGGGTGCAGGAGACCAACTTGGAGGTTCTGCGTAACGCCCTTGTGGCGGTAGCTCAATGGAATATCTCCTACTGGGATGCGGCCATTATTGAAGCAGCACGGAGTGCAGGCTGCGCCACGGTGCTAACTGAGGATCTTCAGCACGGCATGGACTTCGCAGGAGTACGCATCGAGGACCCCTTTCGGTGATGCCCTTTCTCCGTCCATTCGACCCGCCACTCCTGTAAGGTAGCCGCCAACCTCCAGCATCCCGGACCCGTCCCATGCTCGATATCTCCTGCGCCATCGCCACCTCCCTCCACTCGCCCGAACACGTCCAGGCCGCCGAAGACCTCGGCTACCGCCGCGCCTGGCTCTACGACTCGCCCGCCCTCTATCCCGACGTCTGGGCCACCATGGCCCTCTGCGCCGAACGCACCACTCGCATCGGCCTCGGCCCCGGCGTGCTCGTCCCGTCGCTCCGTCACCCCATGGTCAATGCCGCCGCTATCGCCCAGCTCGAACACCTGGCGCCCGGCCGCATCCAGGTCGCCATCGGTTCCGGCTTCACCGGCCGCATGACCTTCGGCCAGCGCCCACTCCCCTGGCGCTTCGTCCGCGACTACGTCGCAACCCTCCGCGCCCTCCTCCGCGGTGAAAAGGCCGATTGGGAAGGCCGCAAGATCCAGATGATGCAGCCGGAAGGCTTCGCCCCGCCGCGCCCCATCGATGTCCCCATCATCATCGGCGCCGGCGGACCCAAAGGCCTCGCCGC
>SLAK01000290.1 GCA_007126855.1 Dehalococcoidia bacterium
CCCCATGATCGCGGGGCCTCGGCAAGCGTTTCGTAAAGCACCTGCGTCGGCTCGTAGAAGAGCAGGCCCAGCAGGGCGTGGATGGGGATGAGCGCGAACAGGTAGAGCAACTGCACCGGGAAGGGCATGTGCCAGCGCGTGGGGTTGTGGGGCATGATCGCCCACCAGTAGTGGATGCCAGCAAACAGGAAGATACCGTAGCCCACGTAGTGCAGCGGGTCGCTTTCCAGCGAGAGCGCAAAGAGCGGGCTCAGGTACCAGACCAGCGGCACCAGCGCGAACAGCGCCAGCCCCACGCCGGGAAAGGTAAACGCGTGGAACGGCCGCGAGTGCAGGATCGGGTAGATGTAGCGGTGGCGGTCCGCGCGCGTCATCGAAGTCAGCAGCAGCGTGAGCGGCGCGCCGGCCAGCAACAGCACCGGCGCGATGGTGATCAGCAGGAAGTGCTGGACCATGTGCGCCGTCAGGAAGGTGTGGTCATAGGCTGCCAGCGGCCCGAAGACCGACATCCCCACCAGCGCAGCGCCAGCCACGAAGAACACCGCCCGCCGCATGGGGAACAGCCGCGCCTGGCCCCGCGCCCGTGCGCGCCGGAACATCGCCAGGTAGGCCAGCGTCACCCCGATGAGCAGGTAGAGCGGGATCGGTTCTATCGCGAAGGTGGTGAAGATGCCCGGGAACTCCGGCGGCGGCACCGTGTTGGGTCCGCAAATGTACACAAAACCGAGCGACGTGCCCGAATCCTGCGTCCGCAGATACCAGGTGCCGGTGACAGCAAGGACAAAGCCGAAACCAAGGAGGGCAGCAATGCTGCGCGCCCCCGGGAGCGGCGGAGTCGTCCCCTTCAACGCTGTCACGGCCCCTCCTTCACCGTCCCATCGACCACAGTGAGATGCGCCATTACGCCTGTGCACGCTGCGGCGCCCACGGCCGGTCGCCGCGCCGAAGCGCCAGCACCGCAACCACCGCCACCACAGCCAGCACTGCCACCGATGTCCACTGTGCCTGTTGCAGGCCCCAGTACACCGGCTCCGTGCGCCAGTTGAAGATGATGAGTTGCGAAATCGCGTAGGCGACCAGGTAGGCCCCGGCAAACCAGCCTATCGCCAGCTTGTTCCGCAACGGGTACAGGATCCCGATGAGGATCAACCCCGAGATAAACAGGTAGAGCCCCGCCGGGTGGTAGGCCGTCGTCATGTCCGGCGCAAAGCTATCCGGATGCGTATAGACGAATCCCCAGGCCCGGTCCGTCGGCGGCCCCAGGATGTCGCCGTTGATCATGTTGCCGATGCGCCCCACCGGCTGGCCCATGAGCGCGAACATCGCCGTCACGTCCAGCATCCGTGGCAGGTGGTAGCGGCGACTCCACCAGAAATAGAGGATGACCGCGGTCACGGCGAAGACCGCGCCGAAATAGGCCATGCCCCCTTCCCACACCGCGAAGATGCTCCCCGGGTCCCGCAGGTGACCGATCGGGTCGTTCTGCACCACGTAGTAGAGCCGTGCGCCCACCAGCCCGGCGATGATCGCCCAGGGCACGATTTCCCACACGACATCCGGGTTCAGCCCGCGCTCGCGGGCATAGCGCAGCGTGAAAAAGAGCGCGATGGAGATGCCCGCCACATAGCCCAGGCCATACCAGTGCACGCTCAACGGCCCGAGCTCAAACGCGACCGGGTCGATCCCGATCTCGATGCTCAGGAATAAAGGGGCAGTTAGCTCGCTCAGGGCACCCACATTGCTTAGAGTACTTTGCGAGCCGTTTTGCGTCGCCGCACCCGTAAATCCTGTGTAACGTCCTCGCGAGCATTACACCGCCTTAACCAGGTAACCGCGCTAGCCCGCCTTTTCCAGCGGTACCACCGCCGGGGGCAGTCGCACGATGCCGCCACCCTCACGTTCCTCCTGACCGCCATCGCGGACGCTCATCGGCGCCACTTGCTGGAACAGGAACATGATCAACGCCCGGCGCGATATCGCATCCAGCTCTTCGAAGGCGCCGGCGCACCGGAGCGTCTCGCGGTCCGCCGAGGGCCGGCATTCCACCACCTCGACGGTAGCTGCTACCGGCGGCACCCCTGGGGGGCGCAGCCGAACGTGCAAACGGCTGCCCGGCGGATAATAGGTCCGCGTCATCCACGCGATCCCCAGCGCCGAGACATCGGCCGTACGACAGAGCTCCTGACCGCCGTTCTGATCCCACACCACCACAGGAATATCGGCAGTGAACCGATAGGCCGCGCGGCGGTGCGGCCGCCGCATGATCCAGCGTACCAGCGAGGCGACCATGCCCGCGTTGAACAAAGCCCACCCGAGGGTGATCACGAACGCGATGCCGGTTAGCTCGGTCGTGCGCCCTGTGAAATAGAGGGTGGCGCCCCACACGATCGCCGCCACGCAGGCGATGCCCGCCGCGATCTGCCATCGGACCAGGCTCATCTGTGCCAGCCGCGTGTCCCTGCCTTCGCCTGCCTTGGCCGTCACGCGAAAACTCAGCCGACCAGGCATCACCAGCGCCGGTATGGCCCGAAGCATGATCCAGAGCTTGAGCAAATGGAAGCGCTCAGCCTGCATATAGGGGTTCGATCGCCCCGTCAGCAGCCGCCCGGCCACGAGGCCGAGCAGATAATAAGGTGCAAAGCGGAAGATCAGGTTCCAGCCCATGTTCTGCATCGGCAGCACATCGAAGGTCAGCGCGATCACCGGGATGGCAAGGTAGATCGACTTTGGCACATATTCGAAGACATAGGCGACGCTCGCGAAATAGGCGATGCGCTGGCGGACGCTGAGGCCACGCCGGCGCAAGGGATTGTCGAAACGAAGGATCTGCATCGCGCCCTGCGCCCAGCGCAAACGCTGCCCGAGAAAGGCCTCGGCATCGTCCGGGGCAATGCCCAGAGCGAGCTCGCGGTCGTGGTAGACCGACTTCCAGCCCGCTGCATGGATGCCCATCGCCGTATGCATGTCTTCGGTGACCGTGCGGGTATCGACGCCGCCAACGTTTTCCAGTGCTGACCTCCGCAGGATCGCGCTCGAACCGCACCAGAAGGCCGCATTCCAACGATCTTTGCCCGGCAGAATGCGGTCGTAGAACACCGACTGCTCGTGCCACTGGACGTCATCGTCGCTCTTCGTATTCGGGCCATGCTGAAAAGAATCCAGGTTGTAGTAGGACTGCGGCGCCTGCACCAGGCCAACTTCCGGGTCGCGGAAATAGCCCAGCAGCTCGGTCAGGAAATTGCGGTAGGGCACGTGATCCGCATCGAAGATGGCGATGAGCTCCCCGGACGTGCGCGGCAGCGCGGCGTTAATATTGCCCGCCTTCGCGCCGCGGTTGTCCGGGCGCGTGAGGTAATCCACGCCCAGCTCCGCGCAAAGGCGCCGCACAGCGTCGCGCTGCCCATCGTCCAGGACGTAGGTCCGGTGCGGGTAGTCCATCTCCAGGGTGGCCAGGATCGTCGGGCGCAAGATCTCCGGCGGCTCGTTGTAGGTCGGGATATACACATCGACCGACAGGCCGGGCTCCGGCTCGGCAGGATAGCGCCGCGTGCGTGTCCAGAGGTTCGCTGCGAAGAGCAAGAAGAAGCCGAAGCCAAGGATGTCCGCACCTAGGAAGGCAAGCGACAGGGCCAGCGCATTCGGGTTGATGGTCTCGGTAACACGCCACCAGAGGTAGCTGAGCCCCACCAGCACATAGAGGATCGTCAGGGCCCGTGCCGGCCGCGAATACAGCAGATCGGTCCGTCCGGCGCGTCGTGGAGATCCACCATCACTTTCCATGCGCTCAGATCATCGGCGCACTTAGTACTGTTCCCATGGGCTTTTCCCCCCGCTTTTATTGCGCTCCGGCGGTGATGTGTGAACAAACGGGTGAGGCCCGGGTCGCCCCGGGCCTCGCGAGGAGGGAAACAACGCGATTGGTCGCTAACCGACCAGCGCCTCGCCGCGTTCCGCGTCGTCTTCGCGGCGAGCGGGCCGGCCGGTTGCCGGCTGAGGATCGATGAGGCTGACGCTGATGAACCTGCAGAATTCGAAGGTTCATGGCGATGTACCTCCGGATTGGTCCAACAAGGCCGAATTAGCACTCGTAGTGTAAGAGTGCTAATTCGTGCTGCGCAAGCCTTTTCCGGCCAATTTTCAGGCACCTTCAGGCAGCGATCAGGGCACGCCCTGCGCCTCTGCGCGGTCGTCGGCCGAACGAAAGAAACATCTTGCTGATCGCAGTCATCGCTTCTATAGTTCGAACACTTCGTTCGTGGTGGGGGTGCCCCGTGGGAGCGTCATCGACACGAATTCAGGACGTAGTGATCATCGGCGCCGGCGTCGCCGGTCTCGGAACCGCCCTTGGTCTCGCCCGCTCCGGCCGTCGCGTCACGGTGATCGACCGAGACCCGGCCCCGCCCGCACTCGATCCGGAGACCGCCTTCAGTTCGTGGGACCGTTCAGGCGTACCGCAGGCACGCCAGCCCCACGCCTTCTGGGCTCGCAGCCGTAACCTGCTCCTGCAGCGCGCGCCCGAGGTCCTCGAGCGCCTCCGCGATATTGGCGTCGGCGAGTGGAACATCCTCAACATGGCGCCACCGGCGATGCGGGTGCCGGAGGACCAGCAATTCACGAGCCTGCTCGTCCGGCGACTGCCGTTCGAGGTGACGCTACGCAACGTTGTCGAGGAGGAGCCGCTGGTCGAGATCCGGCCGGAGACCCTCGTGGACCGCATCGAGTTTGCGACCGACCGAGACGGCGCGCCTCCGCGAGCGACTGCCGTCCGGCTGCGCGGCGGAGAGGTGCTGCCGGCCGACCTGGTGATCGATGCGACCGGCCGGCGGAGCCGGCTTGTCTCCTCGCTCGCCGGGCACGGCGTCATCGTCCCCACACAGATGGAAGACTGCAACGTCGTCTACTACGGTCGCTATTACCGCCAACTTGACGATTCGGACCTCGACCCGGAGGAGCTCACCCGCAGGGGCGGTGGGGATCTGGGGTACTTCCAGTACGGCACTTTCCAGGGTGACAACCGCACTCTGGCGATCTTTCTGAATCCACCCCCATGGGACACCCCCTTCAAGGCACTCCGGCACAAGCATGTTTTCGAAGCAGTCGCCCGGGCGATCCCGGCCGCTGCGCCCTGGGTTGATCCGCAGCACACGTCGCCGATTACCGATGTTCAGCCGATGGCCGGCCAGCAGAACGTCCTCCGCCGATTCGTGGTGGACGGTCGGCCGGTGGCGCTCGGAGTGCTGCCCGTCGGTGACTCCCTCTGCACAACGAACCCGCAGAACGGCTGGGGCGCATCGCTGGCGCTCACCTACGCGTTTGCTGCCGTCGATGCCGTCGCCCAGCACGACGGAGACCTCGAGGGGATTGCGATGGCATATCACGATGCCGTGTGGCCGGACGCCGAAGCGTACTTCCGCGCCTCAGCCGCCATCGACCGTATCCGCACCCACCGGTGGCGGGGCGAGGAGATCCCCGCCGAGGACCAGGAGGAAGCCGAGCGCCAGCGACTCCTCCAGGAAGGCCTGAACCCGGCCATGCGCCGCGATATGCACGTACTCCGTGCAATGATGCGCCGGACAAACCTCATCGACCCACCCGACGCGATCTGGTCGGACGAGCAAGCGGTCAGGATCGGTCGCGAGACAATGGAGTGGCGAGCCGCAAAGCAGCGCCCCTTCGCGGTCGGTCCGCCGCGGGACGAAATGCTCGGAATCATCAAGGAGGCGGGGGCTACCATCGACGAGACGGCGCCGGCGTCCTGAGCACGTGGGTCGGTTTCAGGGCGCCCCTCGATTCGCGGCGCGCCGGCCCTCCGCCACCACCTCGTCCACCAGCACGCGCAAGTCCTCAGCCGTCGTGCCGTAGTGCAGCGTCGCCGCCCGGATGGCAAAGCGTCCATCCAGCTCCGCACCTGTCACGAAGACCCGCCCGGCGGACTGGAGTTCGTCGACGATGCGGCGATTCAAGGAGTCAAGCTCGGCATCTCCCGCCCCGTCGGGCCGGTACCGGAAGCACACGATCGACAGCTCCACCGGCGCCATCCGCTCCAGCGGCGGCGCCTCATCGACCATGGCGGCCAGCTCCGCCGCGCGGTCGTGCTGGTTGCGGATCAGCGCCGCCGCACCCTTCCGGCCCATGTGCGAAAGCGCCGCCCACAGCTTCAACGCCCGAAAGCCGCGCGTCTGCTGGAAGCCGTACTCCGAGAACCACGGCGGCCCGCCGATACCCGTGCCGGGCGTCGTCCGCAGGTAGGGCGGCACCAGGCTGAAGGCGTCACGCAGCAACTCCCCGTCGCGCACCAGCACCGCGCCACACTCCACCGGCACCGACAGGCATTTGTGCGGGTCGAACGCGAGCGAGTCCACGCGCGCCAGCGGGCCCAGCCGGTCGTGAAGCCGCTCGTCCAGGGCGCCCGCCGCCCCGATCGCCCCGTCGACGTGCAGCCACAGCCCTTGCTCCCTGCTGATCTCCAGCAAAGCCCCCATGTCGTCGATCGCGCCCGTGTTCACGGTTCCCGCGCTCGCCACGACGCAGAACGGCCGGTGTCCCGCCGCGCGGTCCCGCCGGATCGCCTCGCGTAGCGCAGCCGTATCGACCCGGAACGCGCCATCGGTATCCACCAGCCGCAGCGCATCGCGGCCCAGTCCGAGCAGCTCCATCGCCTTCTGCAGCGAGCTATGTACCTGCGTCGACGCATAGGCCACGTAGCGCGGCGCCCCGGTCAGCCCGTCCCGCCGGACATCCACCCCGTCCGCACGCGTTGCCTGGTGTCGCGCCGCCGCCAGCCCCGTCAGGTTCGCCATCGACCCGCCGCTCGTCAGCAACCCGAATGCGCCCGGTTCGTCCATACCTACCATCTCCAGCAGCCACCGGACGGCCGCATGCTCCAGGTAGATAGCCGCGTGATCGCCTCCCGCGCAGCTCGGGTCCATCGCCGCCGCAAGCATCTCCGCGGCCACGCCAACCGGCGCCGGCGGCGAATTCGCCCAGCCGAAGAAGCGCGGGTGTCCGTTGCCAAACGGCCGCGGCAGGATATGCTCCGCTATCGCATCCAGGATCGCCGCTGGAGAAAGCCCCTCCTCCGGGAACGGCATGCTCAGGATGCCCCGGCGTTCCTCGCCGGACATCGGCTGGAACACCGGCCGCGAACGCATCTCGATGATATGGTCAGCGGCCAGGTCAGCCGCGCGGCGAAAGGTCTCCCGCAGCTCCGCGTCGCTCACGGCAGGAGGTTGCGGATCGTGGGAAGGCCCGCTTTCGGTCATAGCTCCCTCCTTGACGCGTATGTCCGAATATCTTGCGCCCCCGGGCACAACATGGCGATGGCAATCCGGCGCCGCCGCGTCCCGTATACTCAAAGCTTCTGGAGGTACCAATGGGCAACCGTGTATGTGAACTCTTCGGCGTCCGCTATCCGATCGTGATGGGCGGCATCTCGCAACTGCCCGAGCTGGCCGCCGTCGTCTCCGACGCTGGCGGGCTCGGCTGCATCGCCGGGGCTACCGCGCCACCAAAGCTGCTACACGAGCGGATCCGCCGCTACAAAGAGCTGAGCGACAGGCCCTTCGCGGTCAACTTCCCCATCGTGCTCACGCCCGAGAAGGATATCGAGCCCAAGATGCAGATGATGATCGACGAGCAGGTGCCCGTCGTCATCACCTCCGCCGGCAACCCGAAACTCTGGACCAAATTCCTGCAGGATGGCGGCTGCAAAGTCGCCCACGTGCTGCCGACGCTCTACCACGCGAAGAAGGCGGTGGAAGCCGGCGTCGACGCCATCATCGCCGAGCCCGCCGAGTCCGGCGGCTACCGCGGCGAGCACGAAGTCAGCATGATGGTGCTCATCCCGGCCATCCGCCGCGCCTTCCCGGACGTTCCGGTCGTTGCCGCGGGCGCGGTCGCCGATGGCGCCGGTTTCGCCGCGGTCATGGCCCTGGGCGCCGAAGGGCTGCAGGTCGGCACCCGCTTCATCGCCACCGTCGAAGCCAACGCCCCCGACCACGTCCAGAAGCTCATCCTTGCCGCCAACGACATCTCGACCATGTCCGCCGAGGGGCGCGTGAAGCCGCGCATCTCGAAACCGGACTTCGCCATGGAAGTGCTGGGCGAGCGCAAGCAGACCCAGATGGGCCAGGTCGCCGCGCTCATCGACAGCATCGACCCGATCGCCGACGTCATGCGCGAACTCATCGAAGGCGGCCTCGCCACCGCCCGCCGCGTGCACGAAGAACTGGAGGAGCTGGCCGGGGCCGAGGAAGCTATCGCGGGGTAAGAGCGCGCAGGCCGGGAAGTTGCCTCAGAGTAGCCTTTTGAACTCTTCAATGGTCATGCCGGCATCCAACACGATCCCGGCCATGGTGAAGGCGTTCACCGGATTCCCGCGCGGTATAACGATCCGCCTCCGGCCATCAAACATGATGATGTGCTTGCCTTGACGTATGACACGGAAGCCAGCCCGTTCGAATGCCCGCACGGCCTGCTGGTGATTGACGCCTGGCAACCGAGGCACCTATACGGCGACCTCAACCTCGCGGGACTCACCTTCATGCTCGGTTTCCTCTGCTGCCGCGAGGTACTCCCGGATCGCGTCCGCGATGTTCTCCAGCGCTTCCTCTTCGGTCTCACCTTGCGACCAACAACCCGGCAACGCGGGGCAGGAGACTGCCACACCTTCGTCCGAATGGATGAGCCGCACCTTGAAGCGGTTTACGTGCGTCATGGCCGTATTGTATCCCCGCCGCCACACGGACGCTCACCAACCGGCGCGACAACCCGCCGCCGCAGCCGCCCTTGCCGGTGCAACAGCGCCTCCATGCTCGTCTCCGAGCCTGGCTCTCCCGCCCGGATGATGCCCCGCTGCGCCAGCTCGACTGCCTTGTTCACCAGCGCAAGCGCCTCGTCCTTGCGCCGCAGCCGGTGCTCCAGCAGCTTCGCCAGCTCCACGTAGGGCCGCAACCGCCGGTTGCGCGGCTCACTCAGCATCCGCTCCCAGCAGCGCGCCGCATCCTCGTAGGCCGCGAGTCGCCAGTAACATCGCGCCATCTTCTCCAGCAGTTCCGCTCGCGCCGCTCGGCCCCGGGCCGTTTCCAGCGCGCGCTCGTAGTGCTCGGCCGCCCGCTGGAAGTCACCCGCGTATTCGCATGCCCGCGCCGCCTGCAACGCTTCCCCTTCACCCGAACAGTCCGCGGCCAGCCGTGCCATGAGCGCCACCAGCGACAGCACATCCCAGGCGTTGTGTCGCAGCACCGGCGCGATGTGCGTCGGGTCGCCGCTGCGCTGGAAGGCGAAGTAACGCTCCGGCACTTCAAAGGAGGGACAGTCGTCCTCGCGCTCGAAGCCGAGCAGCCGCACCTCGACCTCCGGCAGCCGGTGCGAATCGAACACGCCGCGGAAGAGCCGCCGGTTCGGGTGCAGCAGGTCCAGGTGCGGCATCGCCCGGATGGGCAGCTTCGCGCGCGAGAGCACCGCGCGAGCTTCCAGTGCCGGCACATCAAAGGACTTGCCGTTGTAGCTCACCAGCGCGCCCGCCTGCGTCAGCTCCGTCGCCAGCCCACCCATCAGCCCGCCTTCGTACGACGGCGCCGGCAGCAGGAACTGCCGCAGCCGCAAAGCCGCACCCTCGAAGCGCGCAACCCCTGCCAGGAACACCAGCACCCCCGAGCCGCCCATCCCGGTCGTCTCGGTATCAAGGAAAAGGAAGTCGCTCGCGCCAAGCGCCTGCAACCGGTCGTCGCGGCCCTGGCTCGCCAGGGCCGAGGTGTCAACGTCCAGCGCCCGGTGCAGCGGGATCTCGCCGTGCTGATAGCCACCTTCGTAGACGCTCTCGATCACGTAGCCGGGTCCGTGCGGGCTGTCGAACCATTCGCCGCCCAGCACCGAGAGATCGGCGAGCCCGGTGACGTTGGCGCCGACCGCCGTCCCGTGGTGGCTAACCGGCTGCGTCAGCGCGCCGCGCAGCCGGTCACGCAGCGCGCTCATGCGCCACCTCCCGCCGCTGCCATACTGCCCATGCGAACATCTGTGCGAGAGTATCGGCCCTGGCCACCGATCGCGCAATGCTTATGACACGCCGCCCGGCGGTGGGCCCTC
>SLAK01000197.1 GCA_007126855.1 Dehalococcoidia bacterium
CCCACCAACGACCAGAGCACCGGCGAAGGCGAGGGCGAAGAGCCGCTCAAGCCTATCGTCACCGTCTACTACTACGACGAGTGGGACTTCCGCGCGCAGGACTACAAGCCGCGCTGGTGCGCGGTCAAAGAGTCAACGCTTGAAGCCGGCGCCGAGAACTTCTACGAGAACACCCTGCGCGAGCACGCCGGCCTGGTGGCCCAGACGCGCAAGCAGTTCGAGCTGATGAAGCCCGAGATGTTCCGCAAGATCAAGAAACTGCCCGACGGCGAGGACATCGACCTCGACCTGGCCATCGAGTGGTTCGTCGAGCACAAGATCGGCGTCAACCCCAGCGAAAAGCTCTACTGGCGCCGCAACAAGATCGAGCGCGACGTGGCCGTCGCCTTCCTCATCGACATGTCGGCCAGCACCGACGAGGAGATCAACAAGCGCGACAAGCGCCAGGACGATGGAGACTACGACGACGACCCGCGCAAGTACCTGAGCTGGTGGGTCTCGAAGCGCCGCCAGGAACTGGCGACGCCACCGAAGCGCATTATCGACCTGGAGAAAGAGTCGGCTGTCCTGCTCATGACCGCACTGGAAACCATCGGCGACCAGTACGGCATCTACGGCTTCAGCGGCTACGGGCGCGACAACGTCGAATTCTTCATCATCAAGGACTTCCACGAGCGGCTCGACCAGTCCATCAAGCACCGGCTCGACAACATCACGCCGATCCGCTCGACGCGTATGGGCCCGGCCCTGCGGCACGCGACCTACAAGCTCCAGCAGACCGACGCGAAGATCAAAATCCTCGTGCTGCTGAGCGATGGGCGCCCGCAGGACCACGGCTACGGCCGCGACCGCACCGAGAAGGAATACGCCATCCACGATACGAAGCAGGCGTTGAACGAAGCGAAGCGCGAGGGTATCACCCCCTTCGCACTCACGGTCGACCGCGCGGGCCACGACTACCTGAAGACCATGTGCGAAGACATGGGCTACGAAGTGGTCGCGGACATCGAAGCGCTGCCGAGCCGGCTTCCTGCCCTCTATCGACGGCTCACCGAGTAGGCGCCGTGCCGGCCTTCCCCTGCCCGGCCCTCGGCGCCTTCGTCGAGCTGCACGCCGATCGCGAGGAGCAGATCCTCCTCCAGCACCCGGAGATCGAGGACCGCTTCACCGAGCTCGTCGAAACCACGCTTGCTGAGCCCGACCTGGTCGACCGCCGTGCCGACCGGCCGGAGATCGGCGTGCTACGCTTCTGGCCCGACCTGCGCGACGGCCATTTCGTCGTCGTTATCGTGCGCTCCGACCGCGATCCCGGCGCGGAGAGCCTTCGCTATTGGGTCGTGACGGTGTATATCACCCGCAACATCGATACGTGGAAGAGCATGTGGGAGACGCGCTGACCGTTGAGTTTGACGTGGATGGCGATATCCTCCGCCTTTCGTCAACAGCGCCCTACGCGAGCCAGGATTCAAACGAAGTGGATGACGGTGTCATCGTGCGCAGCAACCCGGATTCGGGCTGCGTCGAAGGGATTGAAATCCTGTTCTTCTCCAGGCGCTTCGGGCGGGGGAGCCGCGCTCTTCGGCTCCCGGTCGGGGTGAAGATGCATCAAACGAAAGGCCCAGACTAATGCCACAGCTCCTCCTCATCCGTCACGGCGAATCCGAAGGCAACGAAGCCGGCATCATCCAGGGCCAGCTCGATACCGGGCTGACGCAGCTCGGGCGTCTCCAATCGCGCCATGTCGCGGAAGCCCTGGCATCGCTCGAGGTGGCGGCCATCGTCTCCAGCCCGCTGCGGCGTGCCCGGGACACCGCGGAAGCCATCGCTGGCCGGCTCAACCTGGCGCTGAGCTTCGACGACGACCTGATGGAATACGACTACGGCAAGCTGAGCGGGCTCACGCGCCAGCAAATCCGTGAACGCTATCCGGCCCTCACGCCATCGGGCATCCTTGCGCCGCGCGACGGGACATGGCCACAGATTCCAGGCGAAGAGGGCCGGGATGCATTCCTGGCAAGGGCGGCGCGGGCGATCGAGCGGCACCGCGGCAACGATGGAAGGATCGTGGCCGTCACGCACGGGGGTTTCATCAGCGCGGCCTGCCACACCGTGCTCGGGCTGGATTACCTGGGCCGGCCCGCGCGTTTCCGCACCGCAAACTGCTCTATTACCGAATTCGTGACCGATCGCGCCGGGAACTGGGTGCTCCGCCGCCACAACGACGACTGCCACATCGGCGCCCATACCATGCCGCTCGAGGCCTGAACTACCCGACGACCATATTGACCCAGCCGTTGACCGACACGAACAGGAAGCCCTCGAAGCCCACGGGGCGGAAGATCACCTCAACGCCCTGGATAACCTCCACGCTGGCGACGGACTTCATGACCCAGGCGTGGTCGCCCGCGCTCGTCACGTCCACCCGGCGCAGCGATGGCCAGATCACGATACGAATGCCGTCGGCGGCGCCGCCCGGCTCCACGCGGTAGACCGGCGAGCCGTCGGGCGTGTACGGCTCAACAGCGGCCTCGACGCCAAACAGCCGCGCGATCGCGCCAACCGCGGCGCCATCGAGCACATCGAAGG
>SLAK01000435.1 GCA_007126855.1 Dehalococcoidia bacterium
ATCGGCACCGACTCGAGCCTGTGGGCCGTCGACGGCAGCGGCACGACCGTGGCCGTCGACGCCGGCGAGCAAGCATCGCACACCATCACGAATACCCGCCTGTCCGGCGACCTCGTCATCACAACGACCATCGACAAGCAGGGCGGCGACGCCGGCGCATGGCAATTCGAGGTCTGCATCACGGGTCCTGCGCCATCCAGCGCCGAGCAGTGCCAGGCGGTCGACGAATCGGACCCGGCTGCGAGCTGGGATGGCCTGGACCCCGGAGACTACGGCATCGTCGTGAACCATCCGCTGGGCGACGATGACGCGTGGCAGACCTCGGTCGACTCCGGCGACGAGACTAACCGTGGCCAGGCCGCCATTGTCGATGGCGAAACCGCGACGGCTTCGGTCCTGGCAACGCTTGAATACGGCCGGCTTGGCATCCTCAAGTTCTATCCCGATGTCTGTGACGATCCGCCGGAGGCCACGTGGCCCGGAATCTTTATCGGTGGCGCGGAACTCGGCGGCGATGGATGCCGTTGGCCTGCGGCCAGCGCTGGCGGGTTCTTCGACGTGCCCGCAAACGTCACCGTCGATATCAGCGAAGTGCTGCCTTCTGGTTGGACGTTCACTGCCCTCGAACATGTCTCCGGCCAGTGCAGCCTGGAAACCGAGGCCACGGCCTTTGGCCACGACGAGCCCGCACCGCTCGATGTAACCACCGGATCCGTGACGGTCCCGCCGGCGGAAGAGTGCGTTGTCGCGCTTCGCAACGAACCCACCGGCACGGTCGAACTCATCAAGCGCTCCACCGTCGCCTCGACCGGCGACGAGGACTGGACCTTCGACGTCGAGGCAGCCGGGGAAACGGTGCTCACCACTCCCGCGAATCCCGGCGGCGGCACGGTTGAGGACAGCACCACGCTCCATAACATCCCGGCTGGCACGCAAGCCATCAGCCTTCTCGATGGCGGCGACGCCTGCACCGCTGCCTCCCTTTCTATGGACCACCAGACGCTCGCCGCCGCTGCTACCGGCGACGAACCCGATGCTGATGACCTCGAGCCAGCCGGCGGCGATGCTTTCGAAGTAGAGGTCGAGCAGGGAGAGACCACCTACGTCCTCTTCGTTAGCGAGCCCTGCGGCGACGTGCTCGCCGGTGCGAACCTGTTCGTCCGTGCATTCGAGTCGGCGGACGGCGGCTTCAACGCTGGTTCGCCGCTGGGAGACGTGGCCATCGCAGTAACCGGCACCGCCGGCGGCGCACTGGGCGTCGATGGCACATTGCTCACCGATAGCAGCGGCATGGCTGGCTTCGGCTTCCTCCCGGCCGGGGTCTACACCATTTGCAAGGCGCCGCCTCCTGACTACACAGTCATCGGGTCCAGTGGCAACGACGGCCTGGGCGAGATTGCCGGCGAGTGCCGCGAAGGTGTTGAACTGATGCAGGACCCGGCCAGGCCTGAGGGCGTGGTAGTCGACTTCTTCAGCGAACCCGCGGCGTCGGAGCCGCCCACGCCGGATCCTGAGGACACGCCGGCGCCGCCGGCCGGCACTGCCACACCCGCCCCTGCGCCCACCGGGACACCAACGCCGACGCCCACGCCATCGGATGAGGACGACGACCCGTCCGATCCGGAGCCTGGCCCAACCGAAACCCCGCCCGCGGGCACGCCGGCGCCATCGCCCACCGCGACGGAGACGCCTCCGGTTCAGGACACACTCACGCCGACCGCAACCAGCGAGCCGGCCGAGACTCCGGCCCCCGAAGAAGAGCAGACGCCGACGGCGACGGCCCCTGTCGAAAGCCCCACGCCGACACCGACCCCGTTCGAAGACGTTGCGGGTGTCATGACCCCGGGCCCCGGCGCGGCATCGCCTACGCCCGCGCCCCCGGAGACCGGCTCCGGTTCGCCGGCTTCCAGCGGGGCAGTGGTGATGATCGTGATCGCGTTCCTGCTCTTGATTAGCTCGGGCCTGCTTGCCGCGCGGCGGCGGTAGCCCGTCCTGCTCCAGCGTCTACGCTTTCCGGAGGTGCAGCAGCTCCTGGCACTCGCCGTCTTTCACTTCGTAGACGTGCGTCGCCACCCCTTCCACGATGCCCGGGTCGTGTGAGGCGCAGATGATGGTGCCCTCGTAGGCTTGCAGCGCTTCAAGCAGTTTCCGCCGCGTCGTCCGGTCCAGGTGGTTCGTCGGCTCGTCGAGTAGCAGCACGTTCGTGGGCTGCAGCAGGAACTTGGCCAGCGCAACGCGGCTTCGCTCGCCGCCCGACAGCACACGGATCGGCTTGAATACGTCGTCGCCGCGGAACAGGAAGCGCCCCAGCACGTTCCGCAGCTCGACATCCGGCTTGTTGCCGGCGACGGCACGCACTTCCTCGATGACGGTGCGGCCGGGGTCCAGCGCTTCGTCCTGGTGCTGGTCGTAGTAGCCGGGGCGGGCGCGCTCCGCCCATTCCACCGCGCCCACCGTGGGCGTGATCTCCCGCGCCAGGATCTTCAGCAGCGTGCTCTTGCCGCCGCCGTTCGGGCCCAGCAACGCGACCTTCTGGCCGCGCTCCACGTGCAGGTTCACATCGATCAGCACCACGTTGTCGCTGTACTGGTGGCCGATGTGCTTCACCAGCAACACGTCGCGTTCCGTCCGCCCCATCGTGTTCAACTGGAAGTGGACTTCCGCGTCCTTCTTCGTTCGCTCCACGCGCTCCACCCGCGCGAGCTGCTTCTCGCGGCTCTTTACTGCGGTCGCTTTCGTTGCCTTCGCCCGGAACCGTTCCAGGAAGCGCTCCTGCTTTTCCATCTCGCGTTCCTGGCGGGCCGCCGCGCGGTCCTGTTGTTGCAGCTTTTCAGCCTTCTGGCGCTGGTACTCGCTGTAGTTCCCCGTATATCCCTCCACCATCCCGTCGCGCAGGTCCAGGATTCGCGTCGCCACGCGGTCCAGGAACTCGCCGTCGTGGGTCACCATCACGAGCGTCCCGGGATAGTCCGCCAGCTCCTCCGCGAGCCAGTTGCGCGTCTTCGCGTCCAGGTGGTTCGTTGGCTCGTCGAGCAGCAGGTTTTCCGGCCGCCGCACAAGCACCTTCGCCAGCGCGATCCGCATCTGCCATCCGCCGCTGAACTCGCTGCAGCGCTTGTCGCGGTCCTCCGGGTCGAAGCCCAGGCCATCCAGCACGCGCCCGATGCGGGCTTCGATGCGGTAGCCGTCAAGGTGCTCGAACTCCTCGAACAGCCGCGCCTGCTCGTCGATCAATGCATCCAGGTCGCCGTCGCCCTGCTCGATGCGGGAAGCCAGCTCCGCCAGCTCGCGTTCAATGCGCAGCGCTTCCGGGAAGGCCTGCCACAGCTCGTCGACGAGCGAGTTCGCATCGTCGAGCCCCGCTTCCTGGCGCAGAAAGCCAAGAGCGCCGCCCCGGTGCCCTGCGGCGCCGGAGTCCACCGGGTAGTCGCCCGCGATACAGCGCAGCAGCGTCGATTTGCCGCCGCCGTTGGGGCCAACCAGCCCGGCGCGCTCGCCGTCGGCCACCACAAAGGAAGCGCCCCTGAGCACATCGAGGGCGCCGAAGGACTTGTGAACATCGTCTGCGAAGATCATGGCACCACTTCAGCGTAGAGCAGGATTGGCTCAGAAGAGAGTGCCGCGTCTAACAGATGCTTGCGGCACACTAACATCGTGCTCGCGCTGGACAACCTCTTCTACGAGTTCGGACTGATCCTCGGTATCGCGGCGTTCGTCGGCCTGCTCGGCACGGCCTTGCGCCAGCCGCTCATTGTCGCCTTCATCGCGGTCGGCATCGCGGTCGGCCCGGCATGGCTCGACCTCACCGGCGACGCCGAAGAACTTGAGCTGCTGGCGGAGGTCGGCATTGCCCTGCTGCTGTTCGTGGTCGGTCTCAAGCTCGACCTCCAGGTCATCCGCGTCATGGGCCGGGTCGCGCTCATCACCGGGCTCGGGCAGGTGATATTCACCTCGGTGGTCGGCTTTGGGATTGCCGTCGCGCTCGGTTTCAGCACCGTACACGCAGCCTATATCGCCATCGCGCTCACCTTTTCCAGCACCATCATCATCGTCAAGCTGCTCTCCGATAAGCGCGAGATCGACTCGCTGCACGGCCGCATAGCCATCGGCTTCCTCATCGTCCAGGACATCGTCGTCGTGCTGGCCATGATCGGCATCTCAGCGTTCGCCATCGAAAGCGACGCCAGCCCCGCGCAGGATTTCCTCTGGGTGCTGGTGAAGGGCGCCGGCATGCTCGCCGCGGTCGCCTTCCTCATGCGCTATCTCATCCCGTGGGTCCTGCCCGTCTTTGCCCGGTCGCAGGAATTGCTCATCCTGTCCGCCATCGCCTGGGCCGTGGGCCTCGCGATCACCGGCGATGTCCTGGGCTTCAGCAAGGAGGTCGGCGCCTTCCTGGCAGGCGTATCGCTCGCCTCAACGCCCTATCGCGAAGCGATCAGCGGCAGGCTCACCAGTGTCCGCGACTTCTTGCTCCTCTTCTTCTTCGTCACCCTGGGCGCCAGCCTGGAGCTCGATACCATCGGCGCCCAGGTGGTCCCCGCCATCATCCTGTCGCTCTTTGTCCTGATCGGGAACCCGCTCATCGTCATCCTCATCATGGGCATCATGGGCTACCGCAAACGGACAGGGTTCCTGGCAGGCCTTGCCGTGGCTCAGATCAGCGAATTCTCGCTCATCTTTGCCGCCCTTGGCATGAATATCGGCCATATCGACGCCGACACGCTCGGCCTCATCACCCTGGTCGGCCTCATCACCATCGGCGCCTCCACCTACATGATCATGTACTCGCATCCCCTCTACGACCGCGTCGGCCGCCTCCTCACACCGTTCGAGCGCGACATGGAACACCCGGAGGACCGCGACGACGTGCTCATCCGGAACTGCGACGTCATCCTCTTCGGCCTGGGGCGCTACGGCGGCGGCATGGCGGACGCGTTGCGTGAACGCAACGTCCGCGTGCTCGGCGTCGACTTCGATCCCCAGGTTGTCCGCCAGTGGCGGCAGCGGGGCTTGCCCGTGCACTATGGCGACGCCGAAGACCCCGAGCTGCTGCACCATCTTCCGCTTTCCCAGGCCACCTGGGTGGTGAGCAGCGCGCCCGGACTCGAGACCAACTTCAGCCTGCTGCGCGCGCTCCGGTTGGAAGGCTACCGTGGCCGGGTGGCCGTCACTGCCCATTCCCAGGGCGAGGCCGACGTGCTGGAATCCGCCGGCGCAGACCTGGTCCTCCGGCCGTTCGCGGATGCCGCAGTCCAGGCTGTGGATGAGCTTATGGCGGTAGGGAGCCGCTCGGCTCCCGCTCGTTGACGGGCCGCCTACGCTTCGCTGCGAAGCGTGTCGACCAGTGCTTCGGCGTCCAGCTCGCTCGTTCCGAACCGCCGCAGCGTGTGACGGCTCATCTCCAGCGCCAGTTCCAGCTCGCCCATCACCGCCTCATCTGCGCCGCGCTCCTGCAGCGTGTGGCGCTCGGCATTCGTATGGGTTCGGACGACGATGTCCAGCCACGGGTTGCTTCTGCGCGCGTGATCGACGATTTGCCGTGCCGATACAGGGTCGGGGATGGCCACGATCAACACCCGTGCGCGCCCCAGCCCGGCCTGGTCGAGCAACACCGGGTTCGATGCGCTGCCGTACATCGCGGTTACGCCCTCGCTTCGCAGGTCGGACACGACATGGATGTCCTGGTCGATGACGACGTAGGAAACTCCCGCTTCGCGGAGCGCGCGTTCGATCACGCGGCCGACCCGGCCATAGCCGCAAAGGATGGCGTGTCCTTCGCGTGCTGCCGGGAAGGGAACTTGCTCATCGCGGGTGCGGCGTCCTTCTCGCATGTGGTGCTCCACGTACGCGCCGACTGGCCGTCCGAAGCGGTAGAGAGTAGGCAGCAATACAATGCTGATCGCCGAGGCCGCGATCACGATGCCAAAGACTTGCTCCGTCACCACATCCAGGTCAGCGCCCAACCGCGCCAGCAGGAACGAGAATTCGCCCGATTGTGCCAGCACCACGCCGCTCAACACCGCCGTCCGACCGCGGTAGCCGCCGAGCCCGGTGATAAGCCCCGAGATGCCGCCCTTTACCACGATGATCAGCACCGCGGTGAGGAGCACGATCTCCCAGTTCTGGATCGCCAGCCTGGGGTCGAAGAGCATCCCGACCGAAACGAAGAAGAGCGCGGCGAAGATGTCCCGCAGCGGTGTGATCTCCCCCAGCACCTGGTGCGAAATGTCCGATCGTGCCACCACCATCCCTGCCACGAAGGCGCCCAGCGCGATCGACACGCCAAAGATCGACGCGGCATAGGCAGTGCCCAGCGCAATCGCTCCGGCGGCCAGGATGAATACCTCCCTGCTGCCGAGCTGTGCAATCCACTCGAACAGGCGCGGCAGAATGAGCACGCCAACGGGTACAAGCAGCGCAAAGTAGGCAGCGGCGAGCGCCAGCGCGAACGCCAGCTCCTGGTACAGCGGACCACCGTCGTCCGACGCCAGGGCGGCAAACACCACCACCATCGCCACCGTCCCCAGGTCCTGCACCGATGACCAGGACAGCCCGATGCGCGCATGCATCGAATCGCTCTCGCCACGCTCGGTGAGCAACTTGCTCATCACCGTGCTCGAGGAGTTGGAGATGATCGCGCCGAAGAACAGCGATTCCAGCGTGCCCCAGCCCAGCGCCTGCCCCACGCCGAAACCGACTGCCCCGATGAACAGCACCTGCAGAACGCCGCCGGTAAGCGCCACCGGCCCCGCGCGCAGCAGCTCAGGAAAGGAGAGCTGCACGCCGATCGCGAACATGATCAGGATGATCCCGATGTCCGCGAGCTGCTCCACCGAAGCGCCGTCGGCCACCAACCCCGGGGTATGCGGCCCGATAAGCATTCCCGCGACGACATAGCCCAGCACAACGGACTGGCGGGTCCACGTGGCAAGCACAGCGCCTGCGCCGGCCGCGGCCAGCGTGAGCGCAAGCGTTACCAGCAGATCCCCTTCGTTCACTCGTTACCAACTCGACATAATTTACAAGCGAACACGTGCGAAATCGTCTTCACCCTCGAATTGCATCTGCCCCCATGCGGAGGCGGTCCAACCCGGAAAGATCCCGGACGAAGGGACAGAGGGGCGGCCTCAGTATGCCACAGGAAGCGCCCACGCTCGGCAAACACTACGATCGCTGACGCTTCCCGCCCCGTATAATCCCCCCGCATGACCGCCTTCTCCGGCATCCGCATCCTCGACTTCTCCTCCGGCGTCGCCGGGCCCGTGGCCACCATGCTCCTCGGCGACTTCGACGCCGAAGTCATCAAGGTCGAACCGCCCGCCGGCGACCCCTTGCGCGACAACCCCGGCTACCTCACCTGGAACCGCAACAAGCAGCGCATCACCCTCGACCTCCAAACCTACGAAGGCATCCGCAACGCGCGGCAGCTCATCGCCACCGCCGATGTCGCCGTCTTCGACCAGGCCCCCGGCGAACTCGAGCGTCTTGGCCTCGATGGCGGCACGCTCACCCGGGCCAACCCGCGCCTGGTCCACGCCTGGCTGCCGGCCTACGGCACCCGCGGGCGCTGGACGCAGCTCCCGCCCGGCGACGCCCTGCTCTCCGCGGTGACCAGTGGGTGCTTCATGCAATTCTCGTGGGACGAAGTGCCCGTCCACCTGGTAACCCCGCAAAGCAGCTATGCCCAGGGCATCACCGGCGCCGCTTCCATCGCCTCGGCCCTCTACGAACGCCACCGCTCCGGCCGCGGCCAGTCGCTCGTCGTCTCCGGCCTGCACGCCTTCGCCTTCATCGAAAGCGGCGCGGCGCTCCGCGCGGGCGAGCTCATGCGCATGCGGATGCCCGGCGCCCGCGGCGGCATGCCCAACTACCGCCTCTACCAGTGCAGCGACGGCGAATGGCTCTTCCTGGCCACCCTCATGCAGGCGCACTTCCTCAAGGCACTGGAGGTTTTGGACCTGTTCGACGTCATGACCATGGAGGGCGTCGACGGCGAGTTCACCAACATCCTCTTGCCGGAAAACAATACCCGCGTCATCGCCCGGCTCGATGAGCGCTTCGCCGAGAAAACTCGTGCAGAATGGCTCGGCCTGCTCCACGATGCCGGTGTCCCCAGCGGCCCGGTGCTCACCCGCGAGGAGTGGTACGGGAGCGAAGCCGTTGCCGCCAACGGCATGCGCCACCGCCTGGACCACCCGGAGCTGGGCCCGGTCGACATGCCCGGCGTCCCGCTAAAGCTCCGGGACACCCCCGGCGACATCCGCGGCTTCATGCGCGACACGAGCCTGGATCACGTGCTTGCCTCCGCTGGCACTCCGTCCCCGTCTCCTGTTGAGGACGGCGAAGCGCCGTCCACCGGCGGCCCGCTTGCCGGCGTGCGCGTGCTCGACCTGGGCATGATCATCGCCGGCACCCACTGCGCGACCGCGCTCGCCAACTACGGCGCCGACGTCCTCAAGGTGGAACCCCCCGACGGCGATTCCTTCCGCCCTTACGGCCTGGGCTTCGTCGGCTTCAACCAGGGCAAGCGCAGCATTTCCATCGACCTGAAGCAGCCAGAAGGCCGCGAGGCTTTCTTCGACCTCGTCCGCCAGGCCGACGTCGTCTGCGACAACTTCCGCCTTGGCGTGCTCGAACGGCTCGGCATCGACCACGCAACGCTCAGCGCCATCAACCCGCGCATCATCACCTGCTCGGTCACCGGTTATGGCTCCGACGGTCCGCTCGCTACCGAGCCCGGCTTTGACCCCCTGCTGCAGGCGCGCAGCGGGCTCATGGCCGCCCAGGGCGGCGACGACGAGCCGGTGTTCCACCAGATCCCGGTGAACGACACGGCCACCGCGATCATGGCGGCCTTTGGCATCGTCGCCGCGCTCAACGCCCGCGAGCGCACTGGCAAAGGCCAGCGCGTGGAAACCTCGCTGGCCAACCAGAGCATCATCTGCCAGTTGGGAGAACTCACCCTCTATGAAGGGCGGCCCGAGCCATCGCCCGGCAGCCGCGACTGCCCCGGCGAGACCGCGCTTCGCCGCCTCTACCAGTGCAGCGACGGCTGGGTGATGCTCTGGTGCACCGAAGCGCAGCACTACCAGTCGCTCGGCGTCGCGCTGGGGCACCCGGAGTGGGCAGCGCGCCTTGTGGCCGAAAAGGCGCTCCAAGAAGCACGCCAGGGCGAAACCGCAGACCGCATCGCCGAGGCTTTTTCCGGCCTCACGCGGGAGGACGCCATCGATCGCCTCCACACCAGGGGCGTCCCGGCAGCGCCCGCCATCACCGTCGAGGAGATGTACTCGAGCCCGTGGCACCACGCCAACGGCTTCTTCTGGGAAACGGACCATCCCCAGTTCGGCCCGATGACCAGCGTCGCCTCCTTCGCCGAGTGGGGCCGCAGCAAGAGCGGCTTCATCCGCCGTGCACCGCTCCTCGGCGAGCACACAGTCGAGATCCTGGAAGAACTCGGCTTCGACCAGGAGCGCATATCCGCGCTGCTTGCCGGTGGCGCGATTCGAGCCTGCGAATCGTGAGATCAACGGCATCGCCCTGGTGAACAGCGGCTCCTTGCATTCCATCACTGCATGGTTATAGACTAATGCTCATGAAGCAGCCGATCTCGCCGGCCCTCCTTCACGGTATTGCCGAACGCTTCCGCGTTCTCGGCGACCCAACTCGTTTGGCGATCCTCAATACGCTGATGGATCGGGGCGAGCTCAACGTCGGCGAACTTGTCGAAATCCTCGGCTGCAGCCAGGCGAACGTCAGCAAGCACCTCCGCGTGCTCCATGACAAGGGCATTGTCGAGCGGCGCCAGGCCGGTACCTCTGCCTACTACGCCATCATCGATCCCAGCGTCACCGCGCTCTGCGACATCGTTTGCGACCGCCTGCGTGACCAGGCGCAGCGGGAAGCTGCCGCGTACGCCGGGGTATAGGCCGTTCGCACCCGCACCGTGTCGGATCGCAAATTCCATCACTCTATGTGCATACAGGAAAGATAAGAAGGGGACCACCACAATGTTGAAGTTCTTCCGCAGCGCGCCATCCGCGGACGAAGTCACA
>SLAK01000054.1 GCA_007126855.1 Dehalococcoidia bacterium
CACGTGATCGAGACGGGCTTGAACAACGTGGACGTGACGCTGTCGGACGGAGCGGTGCTGCAGGCGGAGGTGGTGGGTACCGACCCGCAGTCGGACCTTGCGGTATTGCGGGTGGACGCGGGACGGCCCTTGCCGCCGCTCGAACTGGCCGAACTTAGGGATGTGATGGTGGGCGAAGATGTGGTGGCAATCGGGTTCGCGCTGGACCTTGCGGAAGGGGCCGGGCCACCTTCGGTGACGCGGGGCATCGTGAGCGCGAAGAACCGCGCGATCGCGTCGCGGCTGCCGGCGATCCTTGGCGCGGTGCAGACGGATGCGGCGATCAACCGGGGCAACAGTGGCGGGCCGCTGCTGAACTACCGCGGGCAGGTCGTGGGCGTGAACACGGCACTGGCGCCAGACCGCGAGGGCGGCGTCGCGCAGAATATCGGCTTCGCCGTTGGGGCTGACACCGTGCGGGCTGTGTACGACGAGATCCGGGAAAAGGGGCGCGTGGACCGCGCGTTGCTGGGGATACAGAGCTTCAACTCCATCCGGCCGGCAGAGGCGCGGGCGCTGGGCCTGCCCGAAGACACGCGGGGCATTTTGCTGCGGGACGGAAGCGTCTTGCCCGATGGGCCGGCGGGCGCCGCAGGGTTGCTGGCGCAGGACGTCATCGTCTCGGTGGGAGGCCAGCAAGTTGAGGACGAATCGGAACTGGCGGTAGCGATGATCGTGTACGACCCCGGGGAGACCGTGACGCTGGCCGTGTATCGGGAGGGGACGCTGATCGACGTTGAGGTGACGCTGGGATCTGCGTAGGGGCGGCCAGCATCGCGGCAGCGAGGGCGAACAGGTAGGCTTTTGGAATGGCCGTGCCGCAGCGTATCGTCTCGCTGGTCCCCAGCCTTACGGAGCTGGTGTGGACGCTTGGAGCCGGTGAGCGGCTGGTCGGCCGGACCCGCTTTTGCACCGAGCCCCAGGAGATGGCGCTCTTCGTGCCGGAAGCCGGCGGGACGAAGAACCCGGACATCGCGCAGATCGTGAGGCTTCGGCCAGACCTGGTCATCGCGAACAAGGAAGAGAACCGGCGCGAGGACGTGGAGGCGCTTCGCGCCTACGGCGTGCGGGTGGTGGTGACCGACCCCTCGACGGTGGCAGAGGCGCTGGACATGATCCTGCAGGTCGGCACGGTCATCGGCACCGAGGAGCCTGCCAGGCAGCTCTACAGCGCCATCCGGGAGGCGATGGGGGAGGCGCCCGAGCGGCCAGTGGCGCGGGTGTTCGTGCCCATCTGGCGGCGGCCACTGATGGCGATGGGCGGCGACTGTTACGGGAGCGATGTCCTGGCCGTGGCGGGTGGAGAGAACGTATTCGTCAACGCAGCCCGCTACCCGGAAGTGACGCTGGACGAGGTGGCCAGGCGAAAGCCGGACTGCATCCTGTTGCCGGACGAGCCCTACCGGTTTTCGGAGCCGCATATTGCGGAGTTCGAGCACATCGCGCCAGCCTGTGTGGTCCCGGGACAGTGGCTCTGGTGGTACGGGCCGAGGATGGCGACGGCAATCCGCGAGCTGCGGCGCACGCTGGCGGAGGTGGCTGTCCGGTGAGGTACCGCGGCGAGCTGTTGGCCGGGCTGGGCATGGCGGCGGTCGCGGCCGGGGCCGCGATTTTGCTTCGGCGGCCGAAAGCGCCACTTCCGCCCGGGGTGCTTCGCGTGATCGATGGCGAGATTGTGCATTATGTCGATGAGGGCGAAGGGCCTGCGATCGTGTTCCTGCACGGCTTTGGCGGCTCGACGTACAGCTGGCGTCACCTGGCCGCCGCGCTGAGTCAGCGCCACCGGGTGGTGTGCCTTGATTTCCCCGGCTTCGGCTATAGCGAACACAATGCGCGACTGCCGCTCGGGCACGAAGACCACGCAAAGCGGGTGGTGCGCCTTATGGACCTGCTGGGCATACCGCGAGCGGTCATTGTCGGGCATTCCATGGGCGGGGGAATTGCGCAGCGCCTGGCCGCGAAGCACCCCGAGCGGGTAGAAAGGCTTGTGCTGGTGGCATCGGTGCACGCCGGCACGAAAGAGCCGTGGGAGCGCGCACGCCGGCGTCTTTGGGGCATGGGCATCGCCGGGCCGCTGATGGAACGCAGCCGGCGAGCGGTGCGAAGGATTGTGCGGCCCGCGCTGATCCAGATGGCTTCGGAGCCGGAATGGGTGACGGATGAGGTTGTCGAGGAATATGCGGCGCCGCTGGCTCGGCCGGGGACGGCACGGGCGCTTGTTGCACTGGCCCATGCAGCGCACGAAGAGGCGCCTGCAGACCTTGGCTGCATCAAGGCCCCCGTGCTGGTGATCAGCGGGGCCAAGGACATCGTCGTGGCGCCTGCGGTCGGACACGAGATCGCGTCGGCGATCCCGGGGGCGCACCATGTTGTGCTGGAGGGAGCGGGACACCTGATGCCGGACGAGGAACCGGAGCGCCTTCAGGAGCTGTTGGAGGCGTTTCTTTCGGGGGAACTCCCGGTGGAGGATGCATCCTCGTCTCGTACGTAGGCAATCTTGCCCCTGCAGAGGGTCATGGCGGGGCTAAGGCTGGCATCCAG
>SLAK01000113.1 GCA_007126855.1 Dehalococcoidia bacterium
ACGCGGGGGATGCCGGTGGGCCAGTACCAGGACGGTGTGATGGCGATGGTCTTGGGCATATCAGCGTCTCCAGGTGTTCAGAAGAGGCCGCCGGCGTGGAGCGATGCGCCCAGCGCGGCGGCGACGATTGCCATGACGAGTTCGAAGCGCAGCACGCGGTTCATGCGGCTGATGGCGCGGCCAACGCGCTGGCGTTCCTGCGCTATCTCGTCTTTGGTCATGCCGGGGTGCGAGCGTTTGGACTGCGCAGGGTGAAGCCAGAAGGCCATGGAGCTGACGGCCGCAAGCAGCGCCACCCAGGCGACAGCAAGCAGCACGAGGGTGCGGCCATAGGGGTCGGAGAGGCTCATGGCGGGGTCGCCGGGGCGGCCGGCCAGAGCGGCGTCGTCGATCCGCAGCACGAGGAGCAGGCCGGTGAGCCCGATGGCCAGCAGCGCGGCCAGGCCAACCCAGCGGTAGCGCGAGCCGGCGTTCTTGCAGACGACGGCCACCTGGGAGGGCGGCATGGTGCGCTGGGCGTAGCGGAGGATGATCTCCATGGTGATAGCGCCGCCGATGTAGACGGACCACGCCAGCGCGTGCGCCGCGGAGATGAGGGTATCCACAGTGGGCCTCCTCGACGGCGGGCCTCATAAGGCGCCTCCCCATCTCAAGGAGGAGCCCAGCAGGATGGCGATAACGGCGAGCACGAGGTCGACACGAGTTATGCGCTCGACCCAGGTCGCGGCCTCCATGCGCGACGTCTGCGTGGCGCTGACCTGTGAGGCCGAGGTGCGGGCCTTGAGTTTGCCGGTGAGCCGCGGGCGCAGGACGAAGGTGATGATGGCGCCGTTGATGACCAGCACGCACCAGATGATGAACAGGGCCAGCACGGTCCGGCCATAGCCATAGGAGAGGGACATTCCGGCTTCGAAGAAGGGCCAGCTGAAGCTCATGCGGCCGAGTTGTTCAAGCCGAAGGACGCCGGTGATGAGGATGACGGCGAGCGCGATCCACACGACCCAGAGGAAGCGGCCGGATGTCTTCTCGCCCATGACCTGGGCCTGGGCCGGGGGGATGGACCGCTGAGCCGGCCCGAGGATCCACTCCATGGCGAAGGCGCCGCCGACATAGGCCGCCACGGCTCCAACATGGAGGAAACCCCAGATGATCATCCGCCAGAGGTCGAAATCAGTGAGCATCGCCGCCTCCGCGGGCGTAGATGTCCGGCTGGTCCGGGTGCCAGTCGCGGAAGTGGGAGAGGAGCTGCGGCGTGGCGAGATAGGGTTCGCCATTGCCGGTGTGGAAGCGGCGGTAGTAGTCGAGGTCGACGTGGTGGACCTGGCAGGAGAACTTGGCGCGCACGGGGCTCACATAGGCAGGGGCGGCGCCGTACTTGTCGACGACGTAGCGGACAGTGTCGATGGCGGCTTCGATGACCCAGTCGGGGATGTGGGCCTTCGGGTGTTCGAGGACCTGTTCGAGGACTTCGGGCTTGAAGGGAGCGCCGTGGCGTTCGGCCCAGTTGTCGCCGGTGGCGAGCTGGGCACCCCGCTGGTAGCGGCGTTCGGCGACGTAGTGGACCAGGGAGGCCGCATCCGGGAAGCGCTGCGAGGGGACCATGGCTGCGTCGAAGACGCCGGGCAGGCCCTGGCAGGTGGCAGTTTTGGACGGGTTCCGGGCTGGTTCGCGCTCGAGGAAGCTGAAGCCGAGTCCCTGGGCGACTTCGGGATAGGCGCCGAGGAGAAGGTCATCGGAATAGCTGCCCATGGCCCAGGCGCCGAGGCCCATGACCTCGCAGGCGATTCGGATGTTCTGCATGACACAGGAGACTTCGGCGACGTGCTGCATCAGGGCCTGCTCATCGAAGATGGGGATGGGGAAGCCGACTTCGAGGAAGCCGGGGCGGATCCACTGGTCACAGCCTGCGGGCTTGTCGGTATCGGGATCCTGCAGGTAGAAGCCGCCGAACTGGTAAGCGGAAAGCAGGAGGTTGACCCATTCGAGGCCAACATCGCCGACGGGGAGGAACCAGGAGCTGCCGGGGCGGTTGGCGTTGTACTGGAGGGCGCCCATGGCGTTGACGTTGTGGGTGCCGGGGGGCGCAGTGAACCAGCCGACGTCGGGCCGGTTGGGGGAGACCTGCGTGCGACCTTCGCGGTACCAGTGGAGGATCTTCCAGTAGTCGTCGGGGCCGGCGATCTCGACCGGGGCCATGCGTTCAAGGCCGGGACGATAGAGGTGCACTCCGTCGTCGTTGATGATGAAGAGATCGGCCGCGTGGTCGTTGCTGGAGGCGGGGACGGTGCGTCCGGCCCAGGTGATGAGGCTGGAGAGGTCGCCCTGGACGGGGATATCGGCGGTGACGACGCCGTTGGGGCCGATGGCGGCCCAGGCAAGGATGGCCTCTTCGATCTCGGTGAGCGGCACGGGTTCGTGGGGGGACTCATAGGCGAGCGGGCCTTCGCGCTGGCGGACGGTGGCATCGCTGGACCAGGAGAAGGTTTCTTCGTGGCCGGTTTCGCTGCGGTAGCCGAGGCCCATGCGGCGAGTGCGCAGGGTCGAGAGCGCGCGGAAGACGGAGGGGCCGTCTTCGA
>SLAK01000376.1 GCA_007126855.1 Dehalococcoidia bacterium
AACACTGGAACCCGCATCATCTATCCGTCCTGTCCCGGCGCCACAAGCACCTTGATGTCATCGCATTCAGGCGTGCCCAGCTCCTGCAGCACCGCATCGAGCTCGTGTAGCGAGACGATGCGGCTCACCATCGGCTCCACATCTATAAGCCCGCGCGAAAGCATGCCGAGCACATCCGCGAAAAGCTCGCCGCCACCGAGCGAGCCAACGATCTCGCACTCCTTGCCAACCATGGCCAGCGGGGAGATCTCGTCGTCCTCCATGTTCACGCCGGGGACCATCACCTGGCCGCCCGGGCGGACCCATTCGATCGCTGACTGCAGCGTGCCCCGCGCGCCCGCGCATTCGAAGACCACATCCGGCCCGACATCTGTCTCGCGCAACAGGAAGCCGGCGACGTCGTCGTTAAACGGGTCGAAGCAGGCCGTGGCGCCGAGCTTCATGGCGACCTGCCGCCGGCCGACGGAAGGTTCGACAACGAAGATAGGGCCGGGATTCGTCAGCCGCGCGGCCTGCAGCACCAGCAGGCCGATCGGACCGGCGCCAATGATGACCGCAGTATCGCCCGGCCGCATCCGGCTGATGCGTACGGCGTGGACCCCAACGATCGCCGGCTCATTGAAGGCGGCCACGATGTCAGTGGTCTCGTCGGGCACCTTCTCGATGATCGACGAGTGCGTGAGCAGCAGTTCGGCGTAGCCGCCGGGGACGCCCGTGTAGCCGAAGATCTGCCAGCCGTTCCGGCAGGTGCGGAACATGCCGGCTTCGCAGCGGTCGCACTGGTCGCACGGCACCGCCGAAAGCGTGGTCACACGGTCGCCGACTTCGAAGCCGCGGACACCGGGGCCAAGCGCAGTAATCTCGCCGACGATCTCATGGCCCAGGATGGCGCCTTCGGCAAGGCCGCCGGCACGCAGGGCATGGAGGTCGGAACCGCAAATGCCACAATAGATGACCCGGAGGACCACCTGGCGGCCTCCGGGCTCGGGATCCGGTACGTCCTCTACACGGACATGGCCGCCTTCGCGGAGAACTGCTGCTTTCATGGGCGCCTTTCAGAAGCCTTGCCTGAGGCGAACTATTTGGCCAACGCGAGGAATCTAGCCGGGCTCGCGCCCGGCGTCAATTCGATGGTCAGGACGGGACGTTGGCCAGCAGGAACTCGCGGATGGTTTCGATCGTGCGCGGCAACTTTTCGTCGCTCCGCGCGTCGACATCGAGGCAGCGCGCGTTCGGCGCCTCGGCGCAGATCTGCTGACCGACTGAGGTCGGGTGGAAGGGATCGTTGCCGGGAATGACCAGCAGTGGCGCAGGGCACGTCCGCATCCATTCCTCGCTCACCGTGAAGTATGGGGGGTTGTCGACCGGCCAGATGCCATCGCGGAACGCGACCACGAGCTGGACATAGCGCTCCCGGCCCATATCCAGGATCTCCTGGCGGAATTCGGGGTCATCGTGGATGCGGCGGGCAAAGGGCCCGGCAGCGTTGTTCATCACGAAGAGCGGGTTCTCCATCGCCGCCTCCACGACGGCCTCCAACCCCTCGGCCCGGGCGAGTCGCATCGTCTCGTGGAACATGCGGTAGAACACGTCGGGCGAGTTCGTGTGGTCGAGGCCGACAGGATCCTGCCCGACCGCGGCGCTCACGCGGTCCGGAGCATCGTGGATAAGCCGCCAGATGTAAGCGCAGCCGATGCACCCGCCCATGACATGTGCCCGCTCGATCCCGGCGTGGTCCAGCACGGCGAGGATGTCGTTGACCGCGTCGTCATAGCTAAAGGGCTTGAGTGGCGCCACGCTCTTCCCCGCGTAGCGCTGGTCCATGCCGATGATCATGAACTGGTCCGAAAGGAGCTCAATCGGCTTGATGATACTCCGCTGCCATGAGCCGATCTCGCTGTTCACACCCCCCGGGGCGATGAGCAGCAGCGGGTAGCCGGAACCAAAGATCTCGTAATGGATGACGGCGCCATCCGCGCTGGTCACATCGGGCATGGGACACCTCCAGGCGCAACAAAAGGTCTTGCAACGGGCCGTACAATACCGCACGCTGTCGCCACCTCACAGGGAGGGGACGGAGCAATGAGCGATATGTTGACGCTGGATACGATCGATATCACCGACACCGACCTCTATGTCCAGCGGGGTTACCCGTGGAAGGAATGGGACCTTCTGCGGCGCGAAGCCCCGGTCTACTGGTACGAACGGCCAGGCTTCGAACCGTTCTGGGCGATAACGAAGCACGCGGATATCGCGTGGATCTCTCGCAACCCGCAGCTCTTCTCCAACCGCCAGCGCCTTCGGCTGGCAACGCCGCAGCCGTATGACTTCCAGAAATGGCGAAAGGACGATGAGGAGCGGCGCTACCGCCCCGCGCAGGACGAGCCGCCGGACCTGGTGTTCATGGACCCGCCGGAGCACCGCCAGTACCGCTCCATCGTCAGCTCACGGTTCACGCCGCGCGCGATGACCATGATCGAGGATTACCTGGACCAGATGGCCCGCGAATATGTCGGAGACTTCGCCGACCTGCTGGCGGAGCGCCTGAAGCAGGGCGAGAGCGTCGACCTGGT
>SLAK01000080.1 GCA_007126855.1 Dehalococcoidia bacterium
ATTCACTCCGTAGCGCTGGCGCATTTCCAGCCCGCTCGCCGTGGTACCCGCCAGCCGCGAGCCGGTGGTGACAATCGCCTCCTCCAGCGTCAGCTCGCCGGTTCCGTGCGCTTCGTCGCCGTTCCCCTCGGCATGCTCCACGCTCTCCTCCACCTCCGCCTGCAGTTCCAGATCGGTGAGGTCCAGCAGTGTCTGCAGGCTGTCGGAGTCAGCCTCGACCAGCAGGATGTCGCCATCCTGCAGGACCTCGTACATCGACGGCATCTCCTCGCGCCGACCACCGCGCACCAGCCCGACCACGATCACCTCGGCCTCGCCGCGTACGGTCCGCAGCAGTTCGTAGAGGCTGCGGCGGGAAAAACGGCTGTTCTCGGGAATCGCAACCTCGGTGAGGTATTCGCTGATCCGGAACACCTCGCCGGAGGTATCCCGCCGCCCCCGCTGCGGCGTCAGTCGCCAGCCGATCAGGCCTATGAACAGCACCCCGATCAGCGTGATCCCCAGCCCGACCGGCAGGAAGTCGAACATCGCGAACGGGGCCTGCACCACCTGACCGCGATATTCCGCGATGATGATGTTCGGCGGGGTTCCGATCATGGTCAGGGTCCCGCCCAGCAGCGAACCGAAGGCCAGCGGCATCAGCAGGAAAGCCGGGGAACGCCCGCTGCGGTGCGCCATCCACACCGCCATCGGCATGAACAGCGCCAGCGCCCCCACGTTGTTCATGAATCCCGAGGCGAGCGCCACGATCGAAGTGAATGCCGCGACCTGGACCCACGGCTGCTCCCCAACCCGGGTCAGGTGGCGCGCAAGGTAATCCACCACCCCGGCATTGAGCAGCCCGCGGCTGATCACCAGCACCGCCGCGACCGTGATCACCGCCGGATGCCCGAAGCCGGAGAACATCTCGGCGAACGGGACAATCCCGGCAAGGGTCAGCACCAGCAGCGCCATCACCGCCACGATGTCGTAGCGCCAGCGGTTCCAGACGAACAGGGCCAGGGTTGCGGCAAGGACTCCGAAAACGATCAACTGTTCGTTCGTCAACGCGCGGTCCTCAGGGAAGCGCTGAACAAAGCCGTCCCGGCTTTCCCGGCGCACGCTGCGGTCCATCGTTCTGCATGGCCTGGCATGGGCAAAGGGCTTGCAGCTGCTCGGCACATCCATGTGCCGCAAGGAAAGGCCGAACCATCAGCGTTCCCCGGAAACATCCATTCGAGCGTAGCACCCGCAGGACGCCCGGGCCGGACACCCGGCGACGCGGACAGCCTCTCCGGGCTATGCTTGGCGGTACAGGGCACCCAAGAAAGACGAGCTGCAGGAGGCCTCGGATGGTCGACATCACCCCCCGGCTGAAGACCGTGAAGGAAGGAGTCGCGAAGCTCGCGGCGATGGCCACGGAGGGACAGGCCGATGCGGCGCGCGAACTGGCGGCGGATCTCCACTTCGAGCTCGACCGGGCGATGCAGGAAGCGACGGCCGCCAAGGCCGAATCGGCCCCGTCGCGTGCGGACCTGCCTCGCCCGCCACGCAACCGGGAGGAGAAGTGCCCGCGCTGCACGCTGCGCGCATTCACCTTTCAGGAGGGGACGATCCGCGAGCGCGCGGATGCGGAGGGAGAATTCGAGGCGCTCTACCACTGCATGAGCTGCGGGCACGAGGCCTGGCGGAGAATCGGCTAAGCCACACGCCCTGTGCGCGTCAGCCGGCAACTCCCGCGCGCGCGACGCGGCCGAGATGCCCCATCAACGCCAGAAGCAGGCGATGGGTCAGCCACCAGGCCAGGGTGCACAGCAGCGTTACGAGACCCAGCCACAGCCAGGGATGCATCCAGTCCTGCACCTCCGCGCCGGGCCCCAGCACCCAGTTCACGCTGGCGTCCGGCCGGGCCAGCAGGAAACTCAGTAACAGGATGCCCCAGCCGGTTACCACCCACCACTTCCACGCCTGGGGATCGTACCCCAGCCGCCACACCATCCAGACCAGCGCCAGCGGCAGCGGCAGGTGGTACAGCGAAAGCAGGCGCACGAACAGGGGAATCTCCGGGTCGAACATGTAGCTCACCGCTCCCAGCGGCGCGGGCTCCGCCAGTACCAGGCTGGCCAGGAAGTCGACGATCCACCCCGTCTCCAGCAACACCACCGCCACCGCCATCATGCCCGCCAGGCGACGACTCTCCAGCCATGCCGCCAGCAGCCCGCCCAGCAGCGCCACGTTGGACAGCCACAGGAAGTTCATCCAGCCGTGCTCCACCGCGTACACCGGCACCAGCACGGCGACGAACACCAGGTATCCCAGCTTGAACCCGAATGGAATCAAAGGCTCCGGCCTCCGGTTGCCGCGGCATGCCATTCCACCCCTGAACTATAGCGCCTCGCCCCGCCAAAGCCCCCGGGGGAGCCGACGGCGCCCACTGCTCCCGGGCCCTGCGTGTTGCCCTGATCGCATCAATGTGCCTTAATGCGCGCCCCGAATTTACTGTAGAGGATCGGAATCGATGAACGGGACCCTCGACGAGAAGCTGGAACCCATCTTTCAGGAAGTGCTGCACCGCAACCCGGGCGAGACCGA
>SLAK01000179.1 GCA_007126855.1 Dehalococcoidia bacterium
CCGAGATCATGCGCTTCTGCCAGAGCTTCATGCTCGAACTCGCACGCAACCTGGGCGAATACCGCGATGTCCCGGCCGGCGACATCGGCGTCGGCACCCGGGAGATCGGTTACCTCTTCGGCATGTACACCCGGATCATGAACCAGTACGAATCCGCCGTTATCACCGGCAAAGGGCTCGGCTGGGGTGGCTCCCTCGTCCGCAAAGAAGCCACCGGCTATGGCACAGTCTTCTTCCTCCGCGAAATGCTCAGCGCCCGCAACGATTGCATCGAAGGCAAGACCTGCGTCGTCTCCGGTTCCGGCAACGTCGCCATCTACGCCATCGAAAAACTGCACAGCCTTGGCGCCCGTGTCATCGCCTGCTCCGACTCCGACGGTTACATCGTCGATGAACAGGGCATCAACCTCGAGCTCCTCAAAGAGATCAAGGAAGTCAACCGCAAGCGCATCTCCGACTACGCGGACCGCATCTCCCACGCTCGCTATGTCGAAGATGGGAACCTGTGGGATGTCCCGTGCCAGCTCGCCGTCCCCTGCGCCACGCAAAACGAGCTCAACGGTCGCGACGCCCGCAAGCTCGTCAATAACGCCTGCATCGCCGTCGCCGAAGGCGCCAACATGCCGTGCACCCCCGATGCCGCCCGTATCTTCCTCGATGCCGGCGTCGCCTATGGCGTGGGCAAAGCGGCGAACGCTGGCGGTGTAGCCACTTCCGCCCTGGAGATGCAGCAAAACGCCACCCGCGATTCCTGGACCTTCGAACACACCGAAAACCGGCTCGACCAGATCATGGTCGACATCCACCGGACCTGCCACCAGACCGCCGAGGAATATGGCTTCCCCGGCAACTACGTCCATGGCGCCAATATCGCCGGCTTCGTCCGTGTCGCCGATGCCATGCTGGCCCTGGGGTTGATCTAGCGGCGCCGGTTGCGATGGCAGCTCCCGGCCTACTATGCTCTTGTCATGTTGCCCGTCTTTACTCCGCAGCAGCTCGAAGCCCGGCGGAAAGTGCGCGAGCTCGATGAGAAGCTCCGCCGCGAAGGCAAACTTCCCGAGCTGAGCCTTTCCCGCACCCTCAAGCGGGTCTTCAGAGGCCTCGGCCGCGGAATCCGTGCTATCCGCCGCGCCGGCTGAGGGATCATGCGTGCGGAGGCGGCCTCCGCTCTTCACTCGCTGCCCTTGGCGGTGATCCAAACCTGCTCCTGCTGCGAACAACCTGCGAACCCCTGAACTCCCGGAGGATCGCAGTGTCTCTTGTTCGCCCGCTTTCCCTCATCGCAGCGATGGCCGTGCTTGCCCTTGGCGTCCTCGCCCTCCTCATCCTGCCGGTCCGCGCCCAGGATGCCAGTGTCTCCATGGAAAACGTCGCCTTTGTGCCCTCCTCGGTCACCATTTCCGAAGGCGACACCGTGACCTGGACGAACAACGACGGCGACGTGCCCCATAACGTAACCTCCACCGACGGAGGCCCGCTCGCATCGGACAACCTGTCCGATGGAGAGAACTACTCCTTCACCTTCGCCGAGCCCGGCACCTACGCCTACGAATGCACCATCCATCCCGGTATGACCGGCAGCGTCACCGTCGAAGCAGCCATGGAGGACGACGACAATGGCGTTGTCGACGATGACGACGACGCAATGGTTGATGACGATGACGCTGTCGACGACGACACTGCGCCGCCGGCGACCGGCACCGGCACCGCTTCGGGCTCCGGCTCCACCAGCGGGTGGCTCTTCATGGCCGCCGCGGTCGCGATTCTCGTCGCCGGAGGCGGGTTCATCGGCCTTCGCGTCGCCCGCAGCCGCTAAGAATAAGCGCCGGCATCGGCAAGGCCTGGCAGGAGCCAGCACGCGGGCACCTGCCAGGCCCCCGTTTGTAACGCGGGCCTCATCTAGAACCGCGTATAGCCGCCATCGATTACCAGGTCGTCTCCCGTGTGGTATCGGCTCGCGTCGCTCGTGAGATACACCGCCACACCTGCGAAGTCGTCCCCGCGGCCCCAGCGGCGGAACGGCACACGCCGGATGACCGCACTCTCAAACTTCTCGTTGCCCACCGCGCCGACCGTCATCCCGGATTCGATCCAGCCCGGGATGATGATGTTCGCCGTGATGTTGTAGCGGGCCAGCTCCACGGCAAGACCGCGCATCATCGCGATGAGTGCGCCCTTGCTCGCCGCATAGGCCTGCCCCCGCGGCGCACCGTCGATCGTGGACGCGCTCGCCGTCCCCACCAGGCGGCCGCCTTCGCCCCGCTCCACCATGTGCTTCGCCGCCGCCCTCAGCGTGTAAAACGCACCGTCAAGGTTCACCGCCCACACGCGCCGCCACGACTCGGTCGGTTGCTCGTAGAACGGTTGCGGGTTGCCTCCGCCGACGCCCGCATTGGCAAAGCACGCATCGACCTTGCCCAGTTCCGCCACGGTCTTCGCGAAAGACTCTTCTACGGCCGCCTCGTCCGATACATCGCACCGCAGGGCCAGCACCTTGCCGCCGTGCTGCGCGAGCTGCTTTTCCGCTGCCCGGTTCTTCTCCTCATTCGTACCCCAGATGCA
>SLAK01000445.1 GCA_007126855.1 Dehalococcoidia bacterium
GAAGCGGCGGGCATCGGACATCTCGGGAGGCATGCTTCGGCGTTTGTCGATTGCCTGCGCGGTTATGCACCAACCTGACCTTGTATTAATTGATGAGCCAACGACCGGGCTCGACCCGCTGCTACGCACGAAAGTCTGGGAACACCTGAAGAATGTCCGAGACGGGGGCGCCACGGTCCTGGTGACCACGCAATACATCGATGAGGCATTGAACTGTGACCGCATCGCGGTGATGCGGGCGGGGTCGATCATCGCGGTGGGACATCCCGATGATGTGAGAAAGATGGCCGGCGGCCAAGAAGCGCTTGAAATGAAGGTGACTGGGCTAACGCCGGCCGTGGTCGACCGCCTGTGGAGCATCCGCCCGGTGAGCCGGGTTAAGTGGAATGAACGAGACGAACTCATTGTGCTGACCAGTGATTCGGCCGCGGCGACTCCCCTCGTCACCAACGAGTTGCGGGCACATGGCGTTGAGGTGCATGAGGTGCGCGCCTATATCCCCACGTTCGAGGACGCGTTCCTGACGTTGATGCAGAGCAGGAAGGATGAGCGCTAATGGGAAGCCTGTATCGGACGGCAAGCTTCTTCACGACCTGGAGCGCGGAGCTGCTGCGCCAGCCTGCGATGATGGCAGCGCTGGTGATCGGGCCATTTCTCATCCTGCTCGCATTCGCGCAAGCGGTCGATGTGACCCGCATCGAGCCTCGGGTCATCGTCGTGCAACCCGGGACGGAAACGCAGGACCTCCAACCCGTACCGGAAGAGCTCGAAGAGTACGTAGAGGTCGTTTCGGTCACCAATAACGCGGGCTGGGCGCGGCGGCAGCTGCGTGCCGGCAATGTTGATGGTGTGGTGATCCTCCCAGACGACCCCGAGGGATCGATCGAGCGCGGGGAGCACGTGCCGATGACCGTCGTCACAGACGATATCGACCCATTCCGTTTGCGGCTCACCGAGGCGTATCTGAACGAGCAACTGGCCTTTCTGAACCAGCGCACGCTCGCTGAGACGTTCGAACAGGCCCAGGCGGAGTTTGTGGAGCTCGAGGAGTACATTAGCACTGCCCGCGAGTATGTCCGTGACGCGCAACGTTCGCGCGAACAATTCGAGGAGACGCGGGAATCAGCTGCCGAACTCGCCGGTCTACTTTCGCCGGTCGTCGAATTCAGTGGCAGCCTGGCAAGCGCCGCCGAAAGTGTGCCATTTTTGCTGAGGGGCGCCGGCATCACACGCGAGGAGGTACGGGCACTTCGCCGTTCCATTGAAAACCTCCGGCAAGCCATGGATGCGCTGGAACGCGGGATGGACGATGACGCCGACGGTTTCCCCACGGCGGAGGAGCTTGAGCAAATAGACCGTGACCTTGCGCAGATCGAAGAGACGGGCAGCCGGCTCAGGGACGTGCCGCCGGAGGTGTTGAGCGCGCCCTTCGCCCTCAACCTGGTGAACATTGCGCTCGTGAACCCGACGTTCGCCGCGTTCTATTCGCCCGCGGTGCTTGCGTTGCTTCTGCAACACCTGGCAGTCAGCCTTGCGGCACTTACGGGGACGCGCATCCGTGAAGGCGGTCTGCTCGATGTCCTTCGCATCGCTCCGGCACGCCCCATAGAGGTGGTAAACGGTAACTACCTGTCGTTTGGCACGATCCTGCTGCTTGTAGGCGCTGCGGTCCTCGCGCTCATGATGCTCCTCGTTGCCGTGCCTATGTACGGATCCTACGTGCTGCTCGCGCTGTTGCTCGGGCTATTGATCGCTGTTTCGCTTGGCATCGGCTTCGTGATCGCGATGATTTCGACTTCCGAAAAGCACGCGGCGCAGCTCGCAATGCTCTTGCTGCTGGCATCGGTGTTCTTCAGTGGGCTGGTCATTTCGCTTGAGCGTATCGAATGGCCTATCCGCGCCGTGTCCTTCGCCCTGCCCGCGACATACGCGATCCGGGGCTTGCAAGACGTGATGCTACGGGGGGTGCTGCGCGAGCCGCTGGACCTGGTGATTCTTGGAGTCGCCGCGCTCGTGTTGTACGGGACGACTGTGGTGTTGCTAAGCCGGCGATTCCGTTCTTCGTAGGCGCCGAAGTCGAGGGAGCGCTGGCCACGTGGCCGACGATGGTGGCGTTGTTGGGCTGGCGATTGCCGTGGGGCTGCTGCCATGCCGGTGGACACGGCTCGGGCACAACTGACCACTAGGTCAACGATTACGCCGGCGTCGGCGTCAATACGTCGTGCGAGAGCCCTGGCTTCAACACGGTGGGCGTTGCGCTGGCGGCGGCGCCTCGATGTGTAGGGTTATGGGCGGCATATCGGGCGGCGGCTGGCGCCGCGAACGTCGGCGGGACATGGGTTGAGCTTAGGGTCCGCGCGTGGCATGCGCGAACGAGGAGGCGTGGCCCGCGCGGAGTGAAAGGCGCCTCCCTGCAGAGGGCCTTCTACCTTGCTGGATCACACCGCTGGTTGTGGTTCAAGTAGCGCTCGCGCATCCAGCAGGTCCCGGGTATCAAGCCCTTCATCGAACCATTCATAGATAGGCTGCACCAGGGAGTGGGCGGCATCAGCGTTCCCA
>SLAK01000142.1 GCA_007126855.1 Dehalococcoidia bacterium
ATTCTGGAGCGCGCCCGGGCTCCACTTCCACGACGGCAGGGACGTCGCGGCCGGACGCATCGCCATCGCGGATAACGAAGGTCGATTTCGATGCGGGCGACGGGATTGGTTCCCGCACGCGCGGAGGGAGTGGGAGCAGTTCGCCGTCGCGAGTTGCCAGCGCGTACGCATTCCAGTAGTCGCTCTGCTGCTGTTCCCCGGGCGGCAACTCGCGGTAGGGTACGCTCACGACCATGGCGGAGCTGTCTGCCAACCAGCGATTGCCGGCGGACAGCCCATGGCAGGTCGACGCACCCGGCACCCGAAAGACGGGCTCGCCCGTCACGGTGTCAACTGCCCGTATCATGGATGCCCGGTTCTCCAACCCGGCGGCTGCTTGCACCAACGGCTCCACGAAGGCGACAACATCGCCGCGCGGCGACAGGTGAAACTCTCGTGTCCGCGCCGGCCCCTGCGCGATCAGCCCTCCGTCCCACCTGTAGTGTTGCCAGCCCTGTATCGCTCCATCTGCATCGACGATCTCAGCGAAGACCGCCTCACCGTCCAGCGTGTTCGTGACCGGGAAAAGCGTGCTCCCGGTAGGTAGTGGCCCGAGGTCTATAACGGCGCTTGGAGCGGCATCCAGGATGCGCGGTTCCCGTCCGCCTATGAGCACCCGTTCGCCATCTGGCGCGAGCACCATTGGAGCCGCTTTCGTATCCGCTTCGGCCTCGAATTCGGCGACGGTGGCGGGGATATCCGTGTCGGCCTCGAAATCCACGAGCACGAAACGATCCGGCGCGTCGGTCTGCGGAATACGGTAGATCAGGCGGCCTGCAGCGGCGGCAAGCGGCGGCGGTGCCCACCTGTTCCCCTGTTCCCCTGAAGATACGGGCCGCGCATCTCCGTCCCAGGTGTATATCGCGCCTGTAGCACGGTCGATGAGCAGGTTCTCAGGCGACTCTCGGTCAGGATGCTTGAACACGAAACGGTTGTCGCTGGAGAGGCTGTAGTTCAGACCACCACCGCGCCAACCTTCGAGCTCGCCGGTCTCCACGTCCAAGAAGTAGACGCCTGGGACTTCGGCCACGTCCTCCGGCCCGCCCCGAACGTACTCAAGCGCTCCCGGCGCCGGCACCAGCGCGAACTCGCCAGCGTCCCTGCCATTTCCCCCGTCCCCATCATCCGGCGTTGGCGTCGCATCGGTGTCGACTGCCGTCGGCGTCACGTCCGGCGCGGCCGCCTCGTCCGAATCACCGCTGCGGATCAGCACCACTGCCACCGCCGCCACGATCCCCGCCAGCAATACCGCCCCGGCAATGCCACCGGCCCAGCGCAAGGGCACCCCAAAGCTTATCGCGCCCAGCGCGCGCCGCAGCCTGCGCGGCCACCCGTTGTACGCGCGCCAGTACTCCGCCGCCTCGTCGCGCGACTGCACATTCAGCTTCGACAGCACCTCCCGCACGTGCCACTTCGCGCCGTCGAGCGAAACACCCAGTTCCTCCGCGATCTCGCCGTTCGTACGGCGCTTTGCGAGCAGATCCAGCACCTGTTTCTGGCGTGGAGTCCAGTTGAACTCTTCGTCGAGCAGCTCGTGCAGCGGGGGCGATGGAGCGGTCATGGCCCCACTCTACCTACAGTGAAGGCCGCTGAACCTACTCTATGGTAAAGATGACGCGGCGTGGTAAAGCAAGGTCAGCAGAACACGACGCCCGTGCCCTGGGAAGTTTGCCCGCCAAACCCCAACCTCTCTACTCTTAAGGAAGCACGCATTCGGTGAGGGTGACGCCATTCATCCCGACGTCGTCTCCATGACGGTCACGTTCATCCAGCTCATGCTCTGGACTATCATCGCGCGCGCGTTGATGAGCTTCTTTCCGGTCGACCAGGGGAGCACCATCTACCAGGTGCTGCACCGCCTCACCGAGCCGCTCATCGACCCCGTGCGCCGCGTCATGCCCTCGATGGGCATGATCGACATCAGCCCCCTCATCACCATCCTCATGCTCATCATCCTCATGCAGGTCGTCATCAACCTCGAGGCTACATAGAGGGATACTTGTAGCCGCGGCCGCCTCTGGCCGCGGGGTGTGTCGATACCAATCCTTGGCTGGTTCAGGCGAACGAAAAGCCCGCGGCCTAGTGCCCCGAGGCGTGCCCGTCGTGAGCCGGCGTTTCTCCGAAGCTTTCCTCGGTAGCATTCTCGTCCGCCGGCATGATGCTGATGGGGGCGACCCAGGTCGGGTCCTCCGGGAAGCCGCCCACACGCCGCTTCAGCAGGTACAAGATGCTCAGCGCCAGCGCACCGACGCCAATGCCTGCCAGCGTCCACAATGCGCGCGTCACCGTCCCGCTGCCGTTGTCGTCCTGTTGCTGCAGTGCCTGGGAAGCTTCCGTGCCGGCCCCCGCGTCCGTCATCGCAACGGCGGGGACCATCCCTGCGATCGCGAGCAGCATCGCTACGAGCGCAAGGGCGGTGACCAATCGAGCAGCAGTCATAAGCAGTCTCAGTCTACGTTGACCATTCACCCGGTCAAGAATTTGTGGCTTCGGCTGGACTCCCGCGCGGCACAGGCCTGTCTCAAACTGCATGCAGTGATTCCCACTATCAGTCCACAAGATGCAGCGCCCGCTCGACGCTTTCGACAGTGGCCTCTGCCTTGCACACGCGCGGCGCATACTGACGTGATGCCGTCTCCGGGTCCTTCAGTCCATTGCCCGTCAGCACTGCCACGGCGCGTCCCCCGGGGGCGCGCCCTTCGCGCTGCTGCTTCATAAGCCCGGCGATCGATGCCGCGCTCGCCGGCTCGACGAACAACCCCTCGCGCCGCGCCAGCAGCTCGTAGGCCTCCAGGATCTCGTCGTCCGTCACCGCTTCGATCGCGCCGCCGCTTTCGTCGCGAGCCTGCGTGGCTTTCCGCCAGCTTGCCGGGTTGCCGATGCGGATGGCGGACGCCACCGTTTCCGGCTTCTCCACCGGCTTACCCAGCACGATCGGCGCCGCGCCCGCCGCCTGGAAGCCCAGCATGCGCGGGTGCAGGGTCGCGAGGCCACGTTCGGCGCACTCGACGAAGCCCTTCCAGTAGGCGGTGATGTTCCCGGCGTTGCCCACCGGGATGGCCAGCACGTCCGGTGCGTCGCCCAGGTCGTGCACGATCTCGAACGCGGCGGTCTTCTGCCCCGCGATGCGGTCCGGGTTCACCGAATTCACGAGCGCGATCGGGTGGCGCTCGGTCAATGCCCGCGCGGCCTGCAGTGCCTCGTCGAAGTTCCCGTCGATCTCGATGATCTGGCAGCCAAAGGCGATCGCCTGCGCCAGCTTGCCTGCGGCCACGCGCCCGCCTGGCACCAGCACGTAGCATTCGAGCCCCGCCTTTGCCGCATAGGCCGCCGCGCTCGCGCTCGTGTTCCCCGTGCTCGCGCACATGATCGCCTTCGCGCCAGCTTCCACGGCTCTTGCGACCGCCACCACCATGCCGCGGTCCTTGAACGAACCGGTCGGGTTGCAGCTTTCCAGCTTCAGCCACAGCTCGTCGACGCCGCAGAGCGGCGCCAGTGCCGTAGCCTGCACCAGCGGCGTTTCGCCTTCGCCCAGCGTGAGCCGCGGTGTGTTTGCCGTCAGCGGCAGGATCGAAGCCCAGCGGAACAGGACCCCGCGTGGTTCCGTCATGGTTCCTCCGGCGGCCGGAACGCGTGGAACTTCATTTCCCGGAGCTCCTGCTCCAGCACCTCGATTTGCTTCCGGCGTTGCTTTTCCATCATCTGGTTGTACTTCGCGAACTCTTCACGCACGTGGTCGACGATCTCCGCGATCTCGCGCCGCATTCCCGAAACGCGTTCGCCCAGGCCCGAATGCCGGCCTTCTACCAGCGCCACCTGGCCACGGACCCGGTCGATTTCGTTGGCGGCCTGCTCTGCCACTTCCTCTACCGTTGCGATACGATGCTCGATCCGGTTGTGCTGGTCTCGCCAGACGCCGATCTCTTGCAGCACCGTCTCCCGCAGTGTCTGCTCCTGCGATACCTCATCGATCAGCTCCTCGTTCCGCTTCACCATCTCCCCCACCACCTGGAGCCGCTCCAGCACCACCTGGATCCGTTCATCTTCGTAGCTCTGCCACTCCTGCCGCAACCGCTCCTCTGTGTCGCGGGTCACTTCCACGTGCCGGTCGAGGCGTAGCCCGAAGTGCTCCACCAGCGACTCCACCTCGCGCTGACGCTCGGTGATGGTCTGCATCGCCTGGCTCATTTGCGAAACCTGGTTCTGTGTCTGCGCCACGTCCGCGGCGACAAGCCCGAGCTGGTCCGACACCTGGTTCAACTTCCGGATTATCTCGGCGAGTTCCTGGCGCTCGTATTCAACCTCGGCGTTGAGCACCCGCAGTGCATTGTCGGTCTCGGCGCGGCCGCTTTCAATGCGCTGCCGCATCTGCTCGGTGTCTTCCTCGATCGAACTGAGCTTGTCGGGCAGGCCTTTCAGCGGCGCAAGTGCGGGGTCCACTGCCCGCACCTTGCGGTCGTTCTCGTCCACCTCTTCCGCCAGGCCAAGCATCTGCCGCCGCAACTGGTCGATCTGGGCCGACGATTCGGTTTGCCTGTCCGCCAGCGCGCGGAACTGCTCCTCGACCCAGTCGACCAGGTCGTCGAAGCCTGCCCGCTCGCCATGTTCGGATGTCACGTCACTCCTCCACGGGGAGCGATTGCCGGATCTCGAAAACCACGTCCAGCTCGTGGATCGTCTTCAGCGCCGCTTCATATGCGCGCCGCACCGTCGGATGCGTCATGATCACCAGTTCCGCCGTGCGTTCGGTCAGGTCCGTCTCGCGCTGGGCGACAGCCGCGATGCTCACCTCGTGCTCTCCCAGCGCGTGTGCGATGCTCGCAAGCACCCCCGGCGCGTCCCGTACCAGCAGGCGCAGGTAGTAGCGGTCTTCGTGGTCGTTCAGGTCCACCAGCGGGATCGATTCCGCCGGCTGCCAGTACTTCCGCTCGGCGCTGCCAACGGCCACCGAATGGGCAAGGTCCAGCAAGTCGGCGATAACAGCGCTCGTCGTGGGGTCCGCGCCCGCGCCCGCGCCCTGAAACATCACCGTCCCTGTCAGGTCTCCTTCAATCTGGACCGCGTTGTACACGCCATCGACCTTCGCCAGCGGCGCGGTGTTCGGCACGAAGGCGGGTGTCACGCGCGCAACGATGCCGTGGTCGATCCGGCGCGCCGATGCGATGAGCTTGATCACATAGCCCAGCTCTTCCGCGTAGACGAAGTCCTTGGAATCGAGGCCGCTGATCCCGGCCCGGTAGATCTGTTCTGGCGTGACGCTCGTGCGGAAGCCGAGGGTCGCCATGATCGCAAGCTTATAGGCTGCGTCATAGCCCTCCACATCGTTTGTCGGGTCCGACTCGGCATAGCCAAGCATCTGCGCTTCGCTCAGCGCCTCCTGATAATCGGCGCCGTCCTGCGCCATGCGTGTCAGGATGTAGTTCGATGTCCCGTTGATGATGGCGACGATCGACTGGATATCGTTGGCCAGCAGGTCCCGCCGCAGCGGGGCAATCAGCGGAATGCCGCCGCCCACGCTGGCTTCGAACATGATGTCTAGCCCGCGCTGGTGCGCCGCCGAAAGCAACTCCGACCCGCGCTTGGCAATCAGTTCCTTGTTGGCAGTCACCACATGCTTGCCGTTGCGGATCGCCGTCTCGACGAAGGTCCCAGCCGGCTCTTCGCCGCCCATCACCTCCACCACGATGTCGATCTCCGGGTCGTTCAGCACGTCTTCCACCCGGTCGGTTAACACGCCTTCGGGCAGAGTCACCGAGCGCGGCTTCGTGAGGTCGCGGACGGCCGCTCGCCGTATGGTCAGCGGCGCCCCTACCTGGCCGGCGAAATAGTCGTGGCGCCGGAGCAATGCCGTGGCAACGCCGCTTCCGACTGTCCCAACGCCGATGAGGCCAACACCGATCGCATCCTTACTCGCGCCGATTTCAGTTCACCCCCGGTATTGTCACGTTACGGTACGCCCAGCTCACGTGGGAGTCGCGCAGCGACCGTTCGATGTCCGCTGCTTGCCGCGCTTCGCTAATGCGCTCTTCCAGCTCTTGCTCGGCGATCTGCTCGCGGTGCTCGTCGCTCAAAGTCCCATCCGGGTCGATGCTCTCGGCCCGCACGATCCACCAGTGGTCCTGTACTTGCACCGGGCCCACAAGGTCGCCCTCGCCTGCCTCGGCAATCGCATCGCGGAGCTCTTCGGGCAGAAGCTGCAGCGGCATCTCCTGCATCATGCCGCCTTCCTCGCGAGAGGCCAGGTCCTCCGACTCGGTACGCGCGATCTCTGCCATGTCCTCGCCATCGCCGATGCGCTCCACGATGCTGTGCGCGTTGTCCTCGGAGCTCGTCACTACTGTGCGCAGCTCTGCGACTTCGCCTGTCCCGCCGATCGCGTCCAGGATCTGTTCGAGCAGCGCCGCTTCCGCGAGCGATGCGCGCGAAAGGCGCCGGTAGTCGCGCTCCCGCAGCCCGGTTTCCCGCAGCCGCTGGCGATAGAGCGAATCGAAGGTAGTACCCGAACCGCCGGGCTCCACACCCAGCTCGTCGGCAATGTGCTGCGTCACCGCCTCGTCCGAGAGATCGATGCCGGCTTCCTGCGCCATGCGCACGGTGACGGCCTCTTCTTCCAGCTTCGTAAGCAACGACGGCTCAATGAAGCCGCGGCCGAGCTGCGGATTCGAGAGCGCGAAGCTCCCCAGCCGGTCGGTGAAGTAGCGAAGGCTGAAGGTCTCCCCCTCGACCGTGAGCACAACTTCGCGCGGCTTTCCGATGTTCTCGTCGTACCAGCGGTAGCCCACCAGCCCGAGCACAAACAGGAAAAGCAACGCGACGCCGCCAAGGATCGCCACGCGCGAATACCAGTCCCGCACGGGGATCCCGGCTACCCGGCGCTCCCGTTTGGATACCGGGCGTGGCCGGTGCTTCGGCAGTCCGGTCGTACGGTCGCGGCGTGTCATCCTTGTCCTTTCCAGGGTGCCACGATGGGCGCTGCAAGCTGAGAGATGGCGAGCGCGCCCCGGTGTTCCAGTCTACTCAAAGGGCAGGTCGTCGATGTCCGTCTCACTCGCCGATCCCTGCCCGGCAAATGCGCCGCCGCGGCTTTGTTGTCCCCAGGAGCCGCTCTCGCCCCAGGCATCGCCACCGCCCTCACCACCGCTGCTTCGACGGTCCAGGAACTGGACGTTGTTCGCGACGACCTCGGTCCGGTAATGGCGCTGACCCTGGTCATCGTCCCACTGCCGGTTGTTAAGGCGGCCTTCAACGAAAAGCTGCTTTCCCTTCGTGATGTACTGGCTGATCCGCTCGGCCATGTCGCCGAAAATCACGACATTGAACCAGTCGGTCTGGTCTTCCCATTCCCCGGACTGGCTTCGCCGGCGGCTGTTCACGGCCAAGCTAAATGTCGTCATGGCGGTCCCGGTCGAAAGGTAGCGCATCTCCGCGTCCCGGCCCGTGTTGCCGATCAACATCACTTTGTTCAGGCTGCCCATCGTTGCCTCCTCGGCTAATCAGCCCTGGTTTCGTCTTCCGGGCTCTCCTCGCTCTCGGGCGATGCCGGACCAGGCGCCGCTTCTTCCGCTGTCTCCGCAGGCTCTTCTGCGGGAGCTTCTGTGCTTGCTGGCTCCTCCCCAGCGCGGGCTTCCGCCGACTCCTCCGCCGCAGGAGCTTCGGCGGGCTCCTCCGCAGCAGGAACTTCGGCGGGCTCCTCCGCCGCAGCGGGCTCTTCCGCAGCCGGGGCTTCTGCGGGGGGTGCCGTCGCCGGTGCCGCTGCGGGCGCCGCGGCCGGTTCCGCCGGCGTGGTTGCCGCCGCCGGCGCTTCTTCCACAACCGGCGGTGGCGGCAGCTCGTCAGCGCGCACCGTCAGGAACCGGAAGATCCGTTCATTGATGCGGAACGAGCCCTCCATCTCCGGGATCAGCTGCGGGTTCAGCTCGACGCGGACCAGCACGTAGTCCGCGTCCAGCTTCCCGTCGATCGGGTAGGCCATCCGACGGCGGCCCCAGTGGTCCACCTTCAGGATCTTGCCTTCATTCGCCGTGATGATGCGTTCCAGGTACTTCGGCCCCGCGTCCTGTCCTTCGGATTCGGACAGTGCAAGGTCAAAAACGACAATCAGTTCGTATTCGCGCATGGGTCTCCAGTAATGCTTCCGGGTGCGATGGGTTTGCCCGCCGGGCGAGCCGCGGCCCCGGTTCCACAACTGCTGAGCGTAGCACATTGGCACCTGCGCTCAATTGGCGCAAGTGCGGACTCGAGCCGGGTGCGTCAGCTCCCGCCGCCCTGCTCCAGGTACTCCAGCGCAACTGCCGCCGCGCCAAGCAACCCGGTATCGTCGCCCAGCTCGCTGAAGCGAATTTCAACCCCTGCCGCCGGGCCATAGGCCAGCGACGCCAGGGACTCACGCATCGGCCCGAAATACATATCACCCAGCACCAGCAGCCCCCCGCTGATGGTGATCGCTTCCGGGTTCAGCACATTGACCAGGCTACCCAGGCCCAGCCCCAGCAGGTGACCGGCGTTCCGTATCTCCGCCTCCGCCAGGGCGTCACCCTGCGTCGCCGCCCGGAACAGGTGCTCCCCATTGGGTGGCTCGCCGCCCGCAATGTCCGCCAGGATCGACGATCGCCCCGAAGAGACCAGCCGCCGTGCCCGTTCGGCAAACGCCGTCCCGCTCGCCAGCGCCTCGAGGCAACCGCGCGACCCGCAATTGCACGACGGCCCCGCAGGGTCCAGGATGATGTGCCCGATCTCCCCCGCCAGCCCGCGCGCCCCCCGATACAGGTGGCCATTCAATACGAGCCCGCCGCCAATTCCCGTCCCCACGGTCACGTGGACGATGTGGTTGAAGTCTCGCCCTGCGCCGAAGCGGTGCTCCCCGAGCGCCGCCGCGCTCGCATCGTTCTCAATAAACGCCGGCAGCCGCAGCGCGCGGCTCACCGGCTCGGTCAAACCAAGGTTGCGAAAGCCGGGCGCGTTCGGCGAGATGATCACCCGGCCGGCTATCGCATCCACCAGCCCGGCAATGGCTATACAGCACGCTTCGGGCGGCTCCGGCGATTCGCCTGCGACCATCGATAGCAGGCCGACAACCTGCTCCAGGATGGCATCCGCGCCCGCGTTGGCAGGTGTCTCAGCCTGGCGGCGCATGAGCACCTCGCCGCCTTCCGACACAATCCCGGCTCGAAGATTCGTCGCGCCAAAGTCGGCGCCAAGAATGTATCGCGTCACGCGTTCACTATAGGCGTTGAAACAGCAAAGGCTAGCGCTGCAGCCACAGACAGGTACGATCAGGCGGCAATGTTCGCCAGTTGGGAGCTCGCATTGATCCACGAATGCCGCGCTGGGCGCCTCGCCACCATCGCACCCGATGGGCGGCCGGCAACGGTCCCCGTCTGCTATGCCGAATCCGGTGGCCGCCTTGCCATTCCCGTGGACGAAAAACCCAAGCAGGGCCGCAAGCTCGCGCGCATCCGCAACATCGAGCGCGACCCCCGCGTCAGCCTGCTCATCGACCGCTACGATGACGACTGGACCCGGCTCGCCTGGGTGCGCATCGACGGCGAAGCCTCCGTCCACGACCGTGGCGACGCCTGGACCGCAGCCCTCAACGCGCTTCGCGACCGCTACCACCAGTACCGGGATATGCGCCTCGAAGAGCTGCCCATGGTCGAAATACAGCCCTCCCGCGTCGTCTCCTGGCGCTGGCAAGGAGACGACGAATGAACCGCCGCGTTGGCGTCGTCGGCGCCGGGCAGCTCGCCCGCATGATGCACCAGGCCGCCATCGGCCCTGGCATCGAGGTTGTGGTCCTCGCCAACACCGAGGACGAAAGCGCCGCGCAGGTCGCCCGCCACCACGTGCTTGGCTCACCCGACGACCTGGACGCGCTGCGCCGCCTCGCCACGGTGGTCGATGTCGTGACCTTCGACCACGA
>SLAK01000315.1 GCA_007126855.1 Dehalococcoidia bacterium
ATCCTGGGCGAGCCGCTTGGCGCCTGGATGGTCTATGCGCTGATCGTGGGGACGATGGCTGCGGCGGTGGCCTTCACGCTCGGTTGGCGTTACGCCGTGACCGGCCCTGTCTTCGCGATCCTGCTCCTTTTCCTGCTCACCTACCGGAACTCGTGGGGGCAGGTGTTCCACAGCGAGAACCTGCTCGTGCTCCATGTGCTGGTGTTGAGCATAGCGCCGGCGGCCGACTCCCTGTCGCTCGATGCGCGCAGGCGCGCCGGTATAGCTCGCGCGGCAATCTCCTATGGATGGCCGTTGCAGCTCTGCGCGGTCATCACCGTGATTACCTACGTTATCGCTGGCATCGCGAAGCTGGAGACATCCGGACTCGAGTGGATCACCAGCGACGCCCTTCGCAACCACGTCGCTTATGACAATCTTCGCAAGGAGCTCGTCGGCGACTACAGCGCATTGCTGGGCGGATGGCTGGTCGGGCATGGCTGGGTCTTCAAGCCGCTGGCGGCGGCCACGATCATTGTGGAGCTGGCGGCGCCCATCGCGCTGCTCGGACGGCGTTTCGCGCTGGTCTGGGCGGCGGGGGCGTGGTTGTTCCACATCGGCGTGTTGGTCAGCATGGCCATCCTCTTCCCCTACCAGGTGGTCGGCCTGGCATTCTTGCCGCTGTTTGCCTGGGATGGCGAACCGGTGGTGGAACGGGTCCGCCGCGCAGGGGCCCTGGTGGCAGCGAAGCTCGGATATGGCGAGCCAGCGGGACAACCGGGCGTGCTGGCCGTCGAGCCACGGCAACGCGGGGATGACTGAATGGTCACCTTGTTGTGACCGTTAGCACGAAAAATGCGGAGCTTAAGCAAAGGCCCACCCCTGACCATGATGAGCCTTCTAATCCGGGCCGATGATCAGGGCGATAGGCTCAACAAGTGATGGACGGCGGATACCAATGCGAGTGCTCGTGGCCGAAGACGACCCGGTTTCGTCGATCGTGCTCCAAAAGACGCTGCAAAAGCTTGGATACGAACCGCGGATGGTCTCCAGCGGCTCCGGCGCCCTGGATGCGTACCTGGACGGCGAGTTCCGGCTGGTCATCTCCGATTGGATGATGCCCGGGCTGGACGGCATCGACCTCTGCCGCGCCGTGCGCGAAGCGAACCGCGACTGGTACACATACTTCATTCTCATCACCGCCCGGACCCAGCGTGAGGAACGGTTGCACGCGCTCACGGCCGGGGTGGACGACTTCCTTGAGAAGCCGCTCGACCGTGCCGAGCTGGCAGCGCGCCTGGCCGTGGCGAACCGGTTGCTGTCCTGGGAGGCGAGCTTAAGGGAAGCGAACTCGCGGCTCCGGGCCAAGAACGAAGAGATAGCCTACCTCGCCGAGCACGACGAGCTTACCGGCGCCCTCAGCCGCCGTGCATGGTTCCAGGAAGCGACACGCCGCCAGGCCACGTCGCTCGCCATCATCGACATCGACCACTTCAAGCGCATCAACGATGAGTATGGCCATCCCATTGGCGATGGCGTGCTTCGCGAGGTCGCCAGCCTGATCCGAACCACCGTGGGCGACCATGGTGTGGTCGGCCGCATTGGCGGCGAGGAGTTCGGCGTGTTGTTCCGCTGTGGCTTGAACGAAGCCATGCGCGTTTGCGACGGCCTGGTCGATGGCGTGCGCGGCACCAGGCTGGCCGTGTCCACGGACGATTCGGTCAATGTCACGCTGAGCATCGGCCTGAGCCCATGGATAAGCGGCAGCCGCACACGCGAAGACGCAATGTCACGAACCTATGAAGCAGCCGACCGTGCGCTGTATGCCGCGAAGGATGCTGGCCGCGACCGCGTATGCCTTGCGGCAGTGAGCATCAACCGGTGGGAGGCTGCTTGAGCCTTCACGCCTGGTCGGCTGCGGACCAGAAGCGCCGCAGGATGCCCGCCAGCTCCTCCGGCGCCTGCTGCGGGATGTTGTGGCCCACGCCTTCGATCTCGACCGTCTCCACGGAAGGATTCCGGTGCCGCATGCGCTCGTAAACGAACCGGCGTAGCTCGCGGGAATTACCGCCACGGATCAGCAGCGCGGGCGGGCGGATGCGCTCCCAGTCGCGCCAGAAATTGCGTGAGCGGTGCAGCCGGACCGTCTCAGTCAGGGCTTTCGTATCGGCACGCCAGCGCAGCCCTCCGTCCGGGGCTGGTTCCAGCCGCGCGAGAAATACCTCGCGGGCTTCTGGCTGCATCTCCCGGCCCCGCGAGGCGAACGCGGTTGCGTCGGCTTCGGATGCGAAACGCTGCGGCATCTGCTCGAATGACTCCACCGTCGAGCGCCAGTTGTCCGCCCATGCTTCCGGGCCGATGTCGACCATCGCGACGCTGCGGGTTGCGGTAGGGTGACGCGCGGCGAGCACCATCGCCACGCGCGCGCCCATCGAGTGTCCGGCCAGGTGGGGGCAGTCGAGTTCCAGCGCATCGATGAACGCCAGCACATCGCCGGCGAGACGCCCCACGTCGTATCGGCGTTCCGCCGGGTGGCTGCCGCCGTGCCCCCGCTGGTCCAGGGCGAGCAA
>SLAK01000071.1 GCA_007126855.1 Dehalococcoidia bacterium
ACGTCCCGCAGCAGCCAGTCCGCAGTCTCCGGCAGTAACTGCATCACACCGATCGCACCCGCTGAGCTCACGACATGCTGCTGCCATCCGGATTCCTGCATCGCCATGGCTCGCATAAGCCCGCGCGGCAACCCGAACTCCGCGCCAGCGTCGATCAGCGCCCGTTCGATGTAGGCACGGTCATACTGCGGCGCTTCGCTCGCAGAGCCGCCCGGGATCTGCAGCACGCTCCCGGCCACCACGTGGTTTGGGTTCGAGATGTTGTTGGCCGAGACCAGCGCGGAGAGCGTCACCCCGTATCGATTGGCGATGCCCCAGAGGCTTTCGCCGGGCGCGACGCGGTGCGTGGTTGTCGACTGAGACACCGGCGTCGCGCCGCCAACCCCTCCCGGCAACCGAAGCAGCTGCCCGATCACGATCAGGTTCGGGTTCGGGATGCTGTTCGCCTCGGCCAGCGCTGAAACGCTCGTGCCATATCGGGATGCGATTGCGCTCAGGCTCTCGCCGGGAGCCACCCGGTGCTCCGTCGCCTGTGCCTGTCCGCCGCTGCTGCCCCCACCGACGACAATCGATTGCCCGGCGATAATGCGGTCCACATCGCGAATGCCATTGCGTTCAGCAAGCTCGCGGATATCCACACCGTAGCGCGCCGCAATGCTGCTCAGCGTTTCGCCCAGGCGAATGGTGTGGCGCGTGTCGGCTTTGGCCACGTCGCCCAGGACCATGGCGAATGTTGCCACCATCGGCAACAGCAGCGCCCACCGCCAGGAAAGTCGTGTGCTATTCATGCCACGATAATAGGGAACATAAGTTACCCGGCTGTAAGCACATTCCCCCCTTTTCGCAAAACTTTGCCCGGATCGCGCCAATCACCCTTCCCGCCCCACAATAGAACCAACGCTTCATCCTCTTCACTGGTGATTCCATGATCATTCACATGGCCGAGGGCGCGTCGCCCGAACAAACGCAGCGGGTTATCGATCGTATCTGGACGGACTACGGTCTCCACTGCGAAACCATCGTCTCCGCTACCACCGTCGTCGGCGTCAAAGGCATCACCTCATACGTCGACGAAGGCCGCATTCTCGAACTCCCCGGCGTCGACCGCGTCATTCGCATCACCGAGAAATACAAAGACGCCAGCCGCAACTTCCATCACGAAGACACAATCGTCGATGTCCAGGGCACGCCCATCGGGGGCCCGCACCTGACGATGGTCGGCGGCCCCTGCGCGATCGAAAGCGAAAGCCAGGCCCTCGAATCGGCGCGCATGGCGAAGGATGCGGGTGTCGATGTCCTCCGCACCTTCGTCGATAAGTCGCGTACCAGCCCCTACGACTATCGTGGCCTCCCGCTCGAACAGGGCCTCGAGATCGCCCAGGCCATGATGGCCGAAACCGGCTTGCCCTCCGTCTCAGAGCTCATCGATATCCGCCACCTCGACGCCTTCCTGAAAGCAGGGATTAGCATCATTCAGATTGGCGCCCGCAGCGCGCAGTACTCGCCGCTGCTCGAAGAGCTCTCCCGCGTCGATGTCCCCGTCATCCTCAAGCACGGCTTTGGCAACGACATGAACGAGTGGCTTTGCGCCGCTGCTTACATCATGTCTGGCATCGACCGCGAAGGGCGCACCGTCGGCTCCGGCAACCGCAAGGTGATCCTCTGCTACCGGGGCATCAAAGCCTTCGAAACCGAGACTCGCTTCGCCGCGGACATCAGCATGATCCCCCTTGTCCGCACGAAGTCCCATCTGCCCCTGCTCGCCGACCCCAGCCATAGCAGCGGCGACCGCAGCCTGGTCGAACGCGTCGCCTACGCCTTCGTCGCAGCCGGCGCCCAGGGAGTCGAATTCGACATCCATAACAATCCCGAGGAAGCCCTGGTAGATGGCAAACAGGCCGTCAATTCTGAAGCCCGCCGCATCGTCGAAAATGCCCGCAAGATTCACGCCATGCTTGCCGGGGTCGGCATCGAAACCGGCTCGAATGCGGCAGGCGTTCCCGCCGGGTAATGTCCTGTCGTGGATACATCCCTGCGCCCCATGCTCCCGGGCGACACCGAGGAACTCTATGCGCTGCATCGAGAGGCGATGGGCGTGTATATCGAGCAAACCTACGGCCCCTGGGACGAGGAAATCCAGCGCGACTTCTTCCGCCGCCGGGTCGAGTCGGGTGCAATGGAAGTTATCGAATCCCAGGGCCAGCTCGCAGGCATCCTCGAGGTCGAGCGTGCCCCGGCCTACCTGTCGATCGTCAATATCGAACTCGCCCCGGCGTTCCAGCGGCACGGCATCGGCTCAGGCATCATCCGTGAGCTTCAAGACGAAGCCGCTTCCAGGTCCGTTCCGCTTCGTCTCCAGGTGATGAAGGTGAATCCGGCCCGGCGGCTCTATGAGCGCCTTGGCTTCGTCAAAACCGGAGAGACCGAAACCCACCACCTCATGGAGTGGGCCCCTGCCCGGTCCACGCGAGGCCGGGGCTAATTGCCGTTTGTTCCGGTAATTCGCGCCCGCACGGCGCTGATGACCAGTTCGCTCACGCCAATGCCGCGCAAATAGGTCTCCGCTCCGCCGTGATGTTCCCGGATTGTGGCGAGTGCCGTCTCGATAGCCTCGCGGGGTGCGCCCAGTAACTGGCCGGCGCGTTCTTCGTCGATGCCTCGCTTCTTCATGTCCGGCATCCACTCTTTCGCCAGCGGCTGCAGCAGCTCCGTCGTCCGCACGTAGTCCGACACGATTTCATCGTGCTCAGCACCGGACACTTCGAGCAGCAGCGCTGCCGCGACCCCGGTGCGGTCCTTGCCCGCGGCGCAATGGAACAGCACCCCTTCGTGCGTATCGGCGATTGTCTCGAAGAGTGTCCGGTAAGCGTCCGCGCCTATCTCCAGGAAGCGCTGGTAAACGAAGCCGTATCCCGGGAACTCCTTGTTCCCCAGCCCGGTCGGGGATGCATCGGAGCGGAACACCGGCGCATGCACGTTCTTGATGCCGTACTGGGACGTTTCCGGCGTCACATCCCGCTCCCGCTCTTCCTCCGAGCGGAAGTCGATAATCGTCCGGACGCCACGTTCGACTATGGTCTCGATGCCGCGTTCCGTCAGGCGATGCAGCGTAGCTGAGCGGATGAGGTCGGTGCTCGCGGTGTGGCCGCCCTCCCTGGTGCGATAGCCGCCCAGGTGGCGGATGTTATGGGCCACCTCGATCGAAAGTTCTCGTACTGCTATCTCTGTCTTCACACTTCTAGCTTGCCGGATCTCGGTTAGGACCTTGTTAATGAGCTTCACACGGCGCCACACTGGCACACCAACCTTGCCCGTGCTGAGCAAATCGGAGGCTGCACCATGATCAACCGAAAACGCATCCTACAGGCTTTTCTTGAACTGATCGCCATCGATTCGCCGTCGGGACAGGAAGACGCCGTCGCCGAAGACCTCCAACGGCGCCTCGCCGCACTCGGGCTCGAAGCATGGCAGGATGCCGCTGGCAACGTCCTCGCCCGCCTCCCCGGCAAGGGCGATCCGGTGCTGCTTTCAGCCCACATGGATACCGTCGAGCCTGGCACCGGCATTAAGCCCGTCTTCGATGGCGACGACATCATCCGCAGCGACGGCACCACCATCCTGGGTGCCGATAACAAGGGCGGCTGCGCCGTCATCCTCGAAGTGCTCCAGAGCTTAAGCGAGGACGGCGCGAGCCATCGCCCTGTTGAGGTCGCCATCAGCCGCGGCGAGGAAATCGGCCTCGTGGGCGCCAGCCAGATGGACTATTCGGCGATCCGGTCGAAGGTAGCAATCGTTATCGACAGCGGCGGCCCGCCTTCCGACATCCAGGGCCAGGCCCCCTTTCACTACGTGTACGACATCGAGGTCACCGGCCGCGCCGCCCACGCCGGCCTCGAGCCCGAGAAGGGTATCCCCGCCATCTCCATCGCGGCCGAGATCATCACCGGCCTGCCGCAGGGCCGTTTTGACTACGAGACCACCGGCAACGTTGGCCGCGTCAACGGCGGCCTGGTCCGGAACGCCGTCCCCGACCTGTGCCGCATTGAAGGTGAAATGCGCAGCATGGACCGCCTCAAGGTTGAAGACCTGGTCGCGCGCGCTCGCTCGCACGTCGAAAACGTGCGCCGCCAGCACCCCGAAGCGGGCATCGATGCGCAATTCACCATGGCCTATCCCGGCTACGAGCTCACCGAGGACGACCCCGCGGCGCAGTTACTCTATCCAGCCCTCCGCAGCCTTGGCATGGAGCCCAACCCCCACCCGGTCGGTGGTGGGACTGATGGCAACGTCTTCCGCGGCAACGGCATCGCCAGCATCGTTATCGGCCGCGGGGGCTACAACCAGCACACCAAAGACGAGTACCTGGTCATACCTGAAATGCTGGACTGCGCCCGCGTTGTGGAAGCTGCTCTACGCGGTTGACCAATCACGAATCGCAAATGGCAATCGCCAATGGAATCAGGCTGGTCGTTGCACCAGGCGCTCGTGCCGGGCCACCGTCAACGCCGTCGCCGGCAACGCAGTCTCCCTTCCCGCGGGCCTCGACCCGGAAGACGAGAGTTGCCCGCGCAGCCTCAGCATCGCACCAGAAACCTCCGCGAATGCTGCGATGCGCTCCAGCTCATCGACGAGAAAGGCGATGTTCAGCGCCCGCAAAAGCACCAGCAGGTCAAAAGGCCCCAGTGGCGCCATCGCGATCCATGCTACCGGGAATAGGTTGCGGACTTGCTGCGGCGCCCAGGCTTCGTCGACCGGGAAGGCCACCGCAGCCTGCCGGTGTAGCGCCCAGCGGCCCGCAAAAGGCTCCTCCGGCCCGATCAAGAGCGCGGCTGATGGCCCTCCTGCCGCGAAGGTGATGCTGCCATCCTCCTGTGCGCTCGCGACGGCGTGATTATCTGCCCGGGCCAGCCGGCTCGCGTGGTGCGCCATCAGCGCAAAGGCCTCGTCCCGGGATGCCGCGTTCGCCGTCGCCATCAGCCCCTCGCCCATCGCGAGCGTTGGATCGCCGCTCGTCTCCTCGAAGGTGCGAACGCTTACATCCGGGTGGAAGTTCTGCACAGCCCGGCCAATGGCCTCCGCGCTACCCCCGCGTAACAACAGGTCGTCGACCACTGAGTACCCCGCATGACCTACGATGTCGAGGCGCACGATGTCCACGCCTTCTGCCGCTAACGCCGTGCTGATCGCGGCCAGCGCCCCCGGCCGGTCAGGCATCTGGATCCTTATCGAACGATAGACGGGCATGTCCGGGCCTCCTTCCTCCCCCAGCCTCGCAGCGCGGTGTTTCTTGTGCGTTACGCCCCCTGGTCCGCCTGGAAATTCGAATCCAAACGCTCGTCCCGCTCTATCTCTCCGCGCGCAAGGGCCGAAACGCGTCGCGAAAGCTCGCCCGAGCCTTTCACAATCGGCTCCAGTTTCCACACCACTGCCTCTTCGAAAACCTCGGCCGTCTCCCGGGGCACGGCGCCTTCATCCGACATAATCCATGACGCTGCCAGCAGCTCCAGGTGATAGCGGGCCGAGCCCTGGTACATGCGCGCATCCACAGCCTCGACGACGTCCGGGAACTCCTCCACCACGCGGTTTGCTAGCGCCTTCGAGGGCCGCCATACGAATGGGTCCTTATCCGCTGTGCGCCCGAAGGACGTCATTAGCCGGCCGTAGTGCTCTTCGGTGATGCGCGGTTTCCGCCTGAACCCAAACGGCCACTTCATACTGCCCACCCTCAGCTACACGCTAGCCGAAAGCGCCATGCGCGTCACCGGCTGAAGATTTCCTATCGCCTTCCCCGGCCCCCACCACACTTTGTTGACACGCTTAGGGCCCACTCTATGATGGAACCCGGTGATACCCGTTATGGCCGGTGCAGCCAGTGCCGGCCGCAAGGCTGAAACGGTACCAGGAAGTTCATGCCACGCCCCCGTGAACGCGTGTGGCTGTCAGGAGAGTGGTAGGCGATGACAACTAGCGAACGCCCGCGGACGGTGGGAGAACTCCGCGCTTCAGGCTACAAAACGCTTCCTGTGCGGGAAGAAATGCGCAAAAACCTGATCGACAAAATCCGCAAGGGAGACGAACTCTTCCCCGGCGTCTTTGGCTATGACGAGACGGTTATCCCGCACATCGTCAACGCCATCCTTGCCGGGCAGGACATCATCTTCCTCGGCGAGCGCGGCCAGGCAAAATCTCGCATCATTCGTTCCCTTGTCGCGCTGCTGGATGAAGAAACCCCCATCCTCGCAGGCTGCGAAATCCCCGAAGACCCCTTCGCCCCAATCACGCGCCAGGGTCGCGATATCCTTGCCGAAAAGGGCGATGACGCTCCCCTCGAGTGGCTCTCCCGCGACCAGCGCTATGGCGAAAAGCTCGCCACCCCGGACATCACCATCGCCGACCTCATCGGCGAAGTCGATCCCATCAAGGTCGCCGAAGGGAAGTACCTCTCCGACGAACTCACCATCCATTATGGCCTGGTGCCTCGCACCAACCGTGGCGTCTTCTGCATCAACGAAATGCCCGACCTCGCCGAGCGCATCCAGGTGGGCCTCCTCAACATCATGGAAGAGCGTGATGTCCAGATCCGCGGCTACCGCGTCCGCCTGCCGCTCGACGTCTACGTCGTGGCAAGCGCCAACCCCGAGGACTACACCAACCGGGGACGCATCATTACGCCGCTCAAGGACCGCTACGGCGCCCAGGTCCGCACGCACTACCCGATCAACATCGAGCACGAGATCGACATCATGGATGCGGAGTCCCATCCCGTCCCGGCCGATTTCGACGTCATCGTGCCCGACTACATGAAGGAAGTCATTGCCGAGATCAGCCGCCTGGCGCGCCGCAGCCCCGACGTCAATCAGCGCTCCGGTGTCAGCGTCCGTGCCAGCATCGCCAACTTCGAAAGCATGCTCGCCAACGCCCTCCGCCGCAGCATCGTCGCCAACGACGATGTGGTGGTCCCGCGCGTGAGCGATCTGCCCTTCGTCATCCCCACCCTGCAGGGCAAGGTCGAATTCGAAACCGTCGAAGAAGGCCGCGAAGACCAGATCATCGAAAAGCTACTCCAGGGGGCCGTTGCGGCCGTCTTCAACCGCAACTTCAACGTCGGCGAGCTCGAACCCATCATCCAGCGCTTCAAGGCCGGCGTCTCCGTCGAAGTTGGCGACATGGTCCCCAGCCGCGAATACGAGCGCCTGATCAAGGACGTCCCCGGCCTCGACGCCGCCATTGAGCCGCTGCGCGGAAACCGCAGCCCGGCCGAAACCGCAGCCGCAATCGAGTTCCTGCTCGAAGGTCTCCACCTCAATAAGCGGCTCAACAAGGACCGCGTTGGAGCGCGCGTGCAATATCGGGGATGAACGTCGACATACGGCCGTTGCCGCTGGAAGGCCCCCGCTTCGACGCGGCAATAGCCGTCTATGCCGCCGCTTTCGCCCCGCCGCCCTATAGCGACCCCAACCGCGGCCGCGAAGTGCGCCAGCGCATCCTCGAAGTCCACCGCAAGCGGCGAGGCTTCCGCGGCCTTGTCGCCACGCTCCCCGGTGGACCCGTCGTCGGCATGATCTACGGCTACCACGGCAGCCCCGGCCAGTGGTGGCACGATGCCGTCGTCCGCGCCGTCGACCGCGACACCGCCTCCCGCTGGTTCGGCGACTCCTACGAGCTGGTCGAAGTCGCCGTGGACCCTCGCTACCAGGGCCACGGGATCGGCCAGCAGCTCATCGCCGCCCTCCTGGAAGACCGCGACGAAGCCACCTGCGTGCTCAGCACCCGCACCGACAGCCGCGCCCACCTGCTCTACCGCCGGCTTGGCTTCCAGGTCGTCCACGTCATGACCTTCAGCCCCAACGGGGCGCCCTTCTACGTCATGGGCCGCCGGCTGCCCTTCGAACCGGAACTGGCCCGCGCGGGCTCGCACGGCTCCGAGGCAGTTGCCCCCTGACGCGCGGCCGGCGTTCGCCATTTCGCCCACGCCCCGTACCATGGCCCCGTGACCCGCTGCCGCCACATCATCTGGGACTGGAACGGCACCCTGCTCGACGACATCGCCATCGTCGTCGACGTCATGAACACCCTCCTTCGGCCTCGCGGGCTGCCGCTGCTTACCCACGAGCGCTACCGCGAGCTCTTCGACTTCCCCGTACGCGTCTACTACGAAGCGCTCGGCTTCGACTTCGCGCGGGAGCCCTTCGAAGCGCTCGCCGAGGAGTGGGTCGCGGCCTTCAGCGGGCGCTGGCGGCAGGCGCGCCTCCAGCCCGGCGCCATGCGGGCCATCACCAGCCTCCGGGCCGACGGCATCGGCCAGTCCGTGCTGTCCGCCGCCGAGCAGTCCGTGCTGGAAGCGCAGGCGCACCACTTCGGCCTTGCGCCCCACCTCGACCGGCTCGTCGGCATTGACGACCACCACGCCGAGTCCAAGCTCGAGCATGGGCGCCGCTGGCTCCACGAGCTTGCCATCGGCCCCGCCGAGGTCCTCCTCGTCGGCGACACCACGCACGACTTCGAGGTGGCAACCGCGCTCGGCGTCCGTGTGGTGCTCATCGACGACGGCCACCAGTCCCGAACGCGGCTCGAACGCTGCGGCGCGCCGGTCCTCGATTCGCTCAGCGACCTCTTGCCGGCCGTCCGGAGCAGCGTGCCACTGTAAACGGGGCGGCAGCGTTGATAGGCGTTGGTTAGGTTTCCGCGCTGCGCCGTTTCACTCTCGTCACGGTGCCCTTTCTAGGGTGGATGGCAGGCGGGCGGCCTTCCATCTCCAATGCCCGCATCTTGCCAGGCACGGGCCGCCAGCGTGAAAGGAGGCTGACACCATGCCAGCACTCGCATTGAGCATCTTCCTCATCGCCATCGGGGCGATCCTGACCTTCGCCGTAACCGTAACGGTCACGGGCATCGACCTCGCGGCCGTCGGCGTCATCCTTATGGCCGCCGGTGGCCTCGGCATCGTGCTCTCGTTGCTCTTCCTGGTGAGCTTCGCGCCATTCGGACGGACTCCGCCGGAAGACGAACCGCGCGGTCACACGCATACGCACTAGCCCCTTGCGCTGCCGCGACCGCGTAGCTGGAGGCCGGGTCCACAGGGCCCGGCCTTCGCGCGTACGCTGCCGGGGGAGTAGCGCTTGCCCGGCGACGGTGCACAATGGCATCCGTGACGGCGGCGCGGCCGGGCCCGCCACAGGCGCCGGGCCGCTATCATCGCCGTGGAGGTACCCATGGGCATCGAATCGCGCTACGTCGAAGGCCACCCCCGCTCCGCCGCGCTCTACAAGCGGGCTTCGAACTCGCTGCCGAGCGGCGTGACCCACGATGCCCGCTTCCAGCGCCCCTTCCCGCTCTACGTCGACCGCGCGGCCGGCCCCCGCAAGTGGGACGTCGACGGCAACGAGCTGGTCGACTACGTGATGGGCCACGGCGCGCTCATCCTTGGCCACGCCCACCCGGCGGTGACCGAGGCCGCCGCCGCCCAGGTGGCGCGCGGCAGCCACTACGGCGCGAGCCACGAGCTCGAAGTGCAGTGGGCCGAGGAGGTCGTCCGCGCGGTGCCCTCGGCCGAGGTGGTGCGCTTCACCAGCTCCGGCACCGAGGCCACGCTCATGGCCCTGCGCCTGGCCCGCTCCGTCTCCGGCAAGCCCGGCATCCTCAAGTTCGACCGCCACTTCCACGGCTGGCACGACTACGTCATCTCCAGCTCGCGCTATGGCGCCGCCGCCCCCGCCGGCGTCCCCGAGAGCACGCTCGACAGCGTCGCCGTCGTTGCCCCCGAGATGCACGTGGTCCGCGAGACCATCGCCGCCCGTCCCGAGATCGGCGCCATCATCGTCGAAGCCTCCGGTGCCAGCATGGGCACCGTCCCACTGCCCGGCGGCTTCCTCCGCGAGCTGGCCGACTTCTGCCGCGAGCGCGGCATCCTCTTCGTGATGGACGAAGTGGTCAC
>SLAK01000256.1 GCA_007126855.1 Dehalococcoidia bacterium
GATGATGACCGGGTTGTTCTTGGTGCGCCGGTTCAGGATCTGCATGACGCGGCGGATTTCGACGTCGCGGCCGATAACGGGGTCGAGCTTGTTGTCGCGGGCCAGCGCTGTGAGGTCGGTGGAATAGCGCTCAAGGGCCTGGTAGCGGCTTTCGGCGGTGGGGCTATCGACGCGGCTGCGGCCACGGATGTCGTGGAGGGCGCGGTAGATGGCTTCCTTCGTGACGCCGAATTCGGCCAGGAGGCGGGTGGCGCCGCTTTCCTCGTTGTCGGCGATGGCGATGAGGAGGTGTTCGACGCCGACGTATTCGTCCTTCAGGCGCTCGGCTTCGGCGTTGGCGACTTCGAGCATGCGGACGACTTCGGGCGTGGTGTAGATCTGGACGACTTCGTGCTGGAGGGTTGGCATTTCGTGGAGCACGCTGGCGACGCGCTCCCGGAGCCGCGCCAGGTCGACATTCAGGCGCTGGAGCACCTGCTCGGCGAGGCCGCCACGGACGCTGAGCAGGGCGGCGAGGACGTGGGGCACGCCCCACTGGCTATTGCGGCGCTGGCGTACCACGTCTTGCGAGCGGGCGAGGACCTGTTGCGCCTGCTCGGTGAATCTATCCTGGCGCATCATGGGCGGGGGCTCCTTTTGTTGAAGGCTTCAAGGTAAAGGGTCAGATGGGGCTTCTTGCACCGGGCATTGCGTTGGGCTTCGCGCTGGTTGGCGAGGGGTTTTCAAAGGCCACGCATAACCCGGGAGTGTGCCTGCACCTTTTGAGCTGCGTCGTTGCCCTATCTCCTGTACGGCGCGGGGAGCCGGGTTGCGCGGAGCCTGTCGAGCTCGGTACGGGTGGCTTCGAGCGACGCCTGGAGTTCGCGGATTTGTTCGCTCATGCGAAGGATGATGTCAACACCCGCCAGGTTGACGCCAAGTTCGTCGATGAGGCGCTGGGCCTGGCGGATGCGATAGATGTCTGCATTTGAATACATGCGGATGTTGCCTGCAGTGCGCCTGGGCTGGATGAGGCCGGCGCGCTCGTAATAGCGCAGGGTCTGCTGGTGCATGCCGACAAGGCGCGCTGCTATGGAGATGACATAGCAGGGCTCGTCATCGGCAATATTTTCGTTGAGGTCAGGCATTTCGCGATCCTTGCCGCCCCTGGCCACGGCAGCTCACCTCCTTTGTTCCTGGATCCATCAGGTGCCCACGCCGGCACGGGTTGCATCGCGAAGGCGCTCATAGAGTTCGCGCTCTTCCGGGCTGAGCGACGTGGGAAGCTGGACGCGGACGCGCGCGTAAAGGTCGCCACGGCGCTCTTGCGAGCCGAGGACGGGCATGCCTTTGCCGGCAAGACGGACCTGGGTGCCGTTCTGCGTCAGCTCACGAATGCGGAGCATCACTTTGCCATCGATGGTGGGGACTTCGACCTCGCCGCCGAGGACGGCGTCGAGGACGGACACGTCCACATCGGCATACAGGTCGTCCCCTTTTCGTTCGAAGCGGGCGTGCGGGAGCACCGTGACGACCAAATAGAGGTCGCCGGGAGACCCGCCAGCGATCCCCGGGCGGCCTTCGCCGGCGATGCGTACACGGGAGCCGGTGCGGACGCCGCGGGGCACTTTGACTTCGAGCCGGCGAGGGCGATAGCGCTGGCCTTCGCCGCCGCACTGGTAGCAGAGGCCGCCGGACTGCTGGCCGGTGCCATCGCAGGCGGTGCAGCGTTCAGCGGCCTGCACCTGGACCGTGCGGCTTGAGCCATGGAAGGCTTCTTCGAGGGTCACTTCGACGGGGGTGTCGATGTCCTGGCCGCGGCGGGGTGCGCGCTGGGCGCGAGGTCCTCCGCGTTCACGCCGGAAGAGGTTTTCGAAGATTGAGCCGAAGTCTCCGAAGTCACTGCCCGAGGTTTCGTAGCGGACGTGCGCGCCGTCGCCGGTGGTGAACCATTGGCCGCCGCCGCGCCCGGCCTGCTGTCGCTGCATTTCTTCGATCTGGTCGGCGTACTGCCACTGGTCGCCGTACTTGTCGTACTTCTTGCGGTTCTCAGGGTCGGAAAGGACCTCGTAGGCGGCGGTAATTTCCTTGAAGCGTTCCTCGGCGGCCTTATCGTTGGGATTGACATCCGGATGATAGCGGCGCGCGAGCTTGCGATATGCGGAGCGGATGTCCTTATCGCTAGCGTTGCGAGGGACGCCGAGGGTTTCGTAGAAGTCTCGGGCCATAGCTACCACCACTGTACGGGCTGTTCCCGATCCGAGCAAAGCCTGCTTCGGTAGTCTTATAACGAGCCTATCATAGTTCTTGACGCGCGCAAGGTGAGGGGATAGGATTTTGGCTGAAAGCAGAATCATCCGACGGAGGCCAAAAATGCCGAACCAACTGACTCGCTGGGATCCTTTCGCTGAATTCCATTCCCTTCGGACCGCCATGGACCGGCTGTTCGACCAGGGCGCCGGGCGCGTGGGCATGACGCGTGGTGATGAGCTGGAAGCCCGTACGCTTGGTATCGATGTCGTTGAGACCAACGACGACTACGTGGTGAAGGCAGCGATCCC
>SLAK01000031.1 GCA_007126855.1 Dehalococcoidia bacterium
CACCATCACAAACTGGCCCGGCTGCGTGTTCGCGGCGTGCGCCGGCGACTGGAACCAGATCACGTAGCCGTTGTCGTAGACCTGTTCGTTCGAGAGGACGACTGCGTCTTCGATGTTCACCCGTCCAGGTACTCCGTCAGTGTTGCCACGGCGTACTTACCATCATGGGTCATCGCTTCGATGGCTGCGCGAGCGGTGTCCATCGACGTGAAGCAGGGGATGCGCTTCTCCGCAGCCGCGCGCCGGATGTGGAAGCCATCGCGCAGGGAGCCGGTGATACGTCCCTCCGGGGTATTGATGACGCCCTGCACCGTCCCGTCGCGGATGACATCCACCACGTTTGGGTGGCCGCCGCTGAGCACCTTGGTGATGGTCGTCACCGGGTAGCCGAGCGCCTCGACCATCTTCGACGTTCCCTCGGTGGCGTAGAGCCGGTAACCCGCCTGCGCCAGCAGGTGGACAAGCGGCAACGCTTCCGCCTTCGTCTGGTCGCTGATGCTGAGCAAAACGCCGCCCTCCGGGGGCAGCGCCATGTCGGCAGCGACGAGCGCCTTGTGGAGGGCGCCTTCGAATGTGCGGTCGACGCCCATGACTTCGCCGGTGCTCTTCATTTCCGGGCCAAGGTGCGTGTCGACGTCGACGAGCTTGGCCATGGAGAACACGGGCGCCTTCACCGCCACCAGCGGCGGCTCGGGCCAGATGCCGTTTTCGTAGCCCCGGTCGCGGAGCTTCTGGCCAAGCATGGCCTGCACCGCCAGGTTCACCATCGGGACGCCCGTCACCTTCGAGATGAAGGGCACCGTCCGGCTGGCGCGCGGGTTCACCTCCAGGATGAAGACCTGCGGCCCCTCGCCTTCTTCGCGCGGCTGCACGACAAACTGGATGTTGGTGAGCCCAATAGCGCCGAGCCCGAGCACGATGCGCTCGGTGTAGTCGCGGATGACGTCGCGCTCTTCGGCGTCGAGATGGCGTGGCGGGTAGACGGCCATGGAGTCGCCGGAATGGACGCCGGCGCGCTCGATGTGCTCCATGATGCCGGGGATGAGCACGGTCTCGCCGTCGCAGATGGCGTCGACCTCGACTTCGCGCCCTTCCAGGTACTTATCGATGAGGATGGGGCGCCCTTCCGCTGCGGCGGCAGCATGGGCGAGGAAGGTCACCATCTCTGTGGCGTTCTGCACGATCTCCATCGCGCGGCCACCGAGGACGAAGGATGGCCGCACGAGCACCGGGTAGCCGATGGTCTGCGCGGTCTTCAGCGCTTCTTCGAGCGTCCGAACGGCTGCGCCGGGCGGCTGCGGCACGCCCAACCCCTGCAGGAAGCGCTCGAACAGCTCGCGGTCTTCGGCAGTGTCGATGACGTCGGCGCTGGAGCCGATGATTGGCAGCCCGGCGCGGCGCAGCGGATCGGCCAGATTGATGGCCGTCTGCCCACCAAACTGCGCGATGGTCGGCGGCGGCGCATTCTCGCCCGCTTCGTTCTCGATGATGTCGCGCACGGATTCGTCGTCGAGCGGTTCGAAATAGAGGCGGTCGCTGGTATCGAAGTCGGTCGACACCGTCTCCGGGTTGGAGTTGACCATGACCGAGCGCCAGCCAGCCTCCTGCAAGGCCCAGGCGGCATGGACGCTCGCGTAATCAAATTCGATGCCCTGTCCGATGCGGATGGGGCCGCTGCCGACGACGATGGATGCATGGCCACCCTGCGCGGGGGCTTCGTTTTCCATCTCGTAGGTGCTGTAGAAGTAGGGCGTGACGGCATCAAACTCCGCGGCGCAGGTATCGACCATCTTGTATACCGGCCGGATGCTCCACTCCTTTCGCAGCTCGCGCACCTGCTCTGGCAGGCGGTCGGCGAGCTGCCCGACTATCTCGTCGCTGAAGCCCATCTGCTTGGCTTCGAACAGGAGGTCTGCGTGCAGCGGCTCGCCGAGAAGCCGCCGTTCCATGTTCACAATGGCCGCGAAGCGCTCGATGAACCAGGGGTCGATGCCTCCCGTTTCTTCTGCCAGCTCCATGCAGGTGCTGCCGCGCCGCAGCGAGGCGAGGACAGCCCAGAGTCGCTCGTCTGTGGCGTCAAGCGGCAGCTTCTCCGCCTCGCGCCACTCGGGCCGCTCCCAGAGCTGCGACCGGCCGCCGATCTCGAGCGAGCGGATGGCCTTGAGGAATGCCGATTCGAAGGTCCGGTCGATGGCCATCACTTCGCCGGTCGCCTTCATCTGCGTGCCCAGGCGGCGGTCACCCAGGTGGAACTTGTCGAAGGGCCAGCGGGGGATTTTCACCACGCAGTAGTCGAGCGCAGGCTCGAATGCGGCCGTGGTGCGCTTGGTCACGGCGTTAGGGATCTGGTCGAGCGTCTTGCCGACGGCGATCTTGGCGGCGACGCGGGCGATGGGGTAGCCAGTCGCCTTGGAAGCCAACGCCGATGATCTGCTTACGCGCGGGTTGACTTCGATGACCACATACTGCATTGGCTCCGGCACTCCGCCGGGCAGCGCCTCGCCGACTACGGGGCTGGGCGCCAGCCCGAACTGGATG
>SLAK01000109.1 GCA_007126855.1 Dehalococcoidia bacterium
AAGACTCTTCTACGGCCGCCTCGTCCGATACATCGCACCGCAGGGCCAGCACCTTGCCGCCGTGCTGCGCGAGCTGCTTTTCCGCTGCCCGGTTCTTCTCCTCATTCGTACCCCAGATGCATACGGCGGCGCCGGCGCGCGCCAGCCCTTCCGCCATCCCCAGGCCAATCCCGCTGTTGCCGCCAGTGACCAGCGCCACCTTGGCGCTCAGGTCGAATTCGCCATACGTCATTCGCAGACGCTCCTTCGCTTACAGATCGCCTGCCAGCGTACATGTGGCGCCGCTTACGGATGCATGCGCCCCCATCCGCTCGAGATATCACGCGTCCTTCGTGGCGGGCTCCAGCACCACTACCGGGATCGACCGCCCGGTCATACTTTGATACCGCCCCCAGAACGGGTTGAGCTCCACGAGCCGCGGCCAGAGCTCCTCTCGCTCGCCTGCTGTGGCAAGCCGTGCGCGCATCAGTTGGTTCTTGCGGCCCGCCTGCACGTCGCACAGGCCGTTCGCGCGAAGGTTCCGCCACCAGGCCGGGTCCGTGTCCTTGCCGCCGTTCGAGGCGACGAGGATGGCACGCTCGCCGTCGGGCATGTACATCACCGGTACGGTCCGCGTCTTGCCCGACACCGCCCCGGTAGTGCTCAGCAGCATCACCGGGATCCCGCGCTTGCTTGCCATCAGTCGCCCGCCCGACAGCCGGTAGACGAAGCGGTGGAGCTTCCAGGAGAAGTCCCGTTGTCCCAGGAACCAGTCGATGCGTTCCGAGAAGTTCAGTCGTGGTAGTTCTTGTGTGGCCATAGTCACTTGCTCCTTGCAAGCGACATCCTACTGTCAGTTACTTGCAGAGCGCAAGTAACTGCTATCATCGTGTAATGACCAGCCCCGCCAACTGCGCAATCCTCCGCACCATCCGCACCCTCGATGACATCTGGGCGCTGGGCATCGTTCGCTGTGTCTTTCTCGGCACCCGGCGCTTTACCCCCATGCAGCGCGAACTCGGCATCGCGACCAACGTGCTCACCAGCCGGCTGCGCCATCTTGTCGACGAAGGCATCCTTGTGCGTGTCCCCTACCAGCAACGCCCGCTCCGGCACGAGTATCACCTCACCGACAAAGGCCGCGACCTGGCGCCGGTCATCGTCGCGCTCCGGCAATGGGGCACCGCACACCTGGAGTGGCAGTCGCCCCTGCCGCCCTTTATCCATCGCGGCTGCGAAGGCCACGTTCGCGCCGGCATCCGTTGCGATGGCTGTGGCGGCGACATCGCAGACAGCGATATCACCATCCCCGTCTCCCCCGACCCCGCGCCGGGGGCTGAGCTTCGCTCCTGACGCAAGAGGTCTAATCGAAAAGGGCATGCACTTTCACCCTGGCTGGCCCGGTTATGTGCCGATCGGCGTACGCCCCACCCTACCCCGACCGCTGTTCTACCCGGATCGACGCCGGCTCCTCCACGTGCTCGCTCGCATCTACCAGCTCGATCCCCACGATCCGCCCTTCATCATCGAGGTCCACGAAAAGCCCGGGACGGAACTCCTCGGTTTCAATTACCCGGCCATCGCGCAGCTCGATGTACAGCACATCCTCAGCACCGTCGTAGCTCACCTTCATCCTGGCCGCTCCCATGGAAGATGCGCGCTCACCCTGCCCACGCGATGCAGAGCGCCTTCTCAGGCTACACTCGATCAAATGCCGGCACTGTCTTCCATTGCACATCTCGTGGGCAACACACCCATGGTCGAATTGCGCGCCCTGTCGCCGAAACCCGGCATCCGCCTCTTCGCCAAACTCGAAGGCCAGAACCCGACCGGGTCCATCAAGGACCGCATCGTCTGCCGCATCCTTGATGATGCCCGCGCATCCGGCCAACTCGAGCCGGGCCAGCCCATCGTCGAAGCCTCCACCGGCAATACGGGAGTATCGCTGGCGATGTTCGGGCGGCTGCTTGGGTCGCCCGTGGAGGTGTGCGTACCGGAGTCGGTCTATCCGGAGATTGAGCAGCTCCTGAACGTCTACGGCGCCCGTATCTGGCGCGTCCCGCGCGAAGCCGGCATCAAGACCGCCAACGAAGTCGCCGCCACCATCGCCGAGCAGTCTGGCGCCTTCCTGCTGAACCAGTTCGGCAGCGAGCAAAACGTCGCCGCCCACTATGACGGCACCGCCGCCGAAATCCTGGCCGACGTCCCCCATGTCGACTACTTCATCGCCGGTATGGGCACCGGCGGCACCATCACCGGCGTCGGTCGCCGCCTCAAAGAGGCCAACCCGGCCTGCCGCGTGTTCGGCATCGAGCCCCGGCTGGGCGTCCACGTGCAGGGCCTCAAGTCTTTGCAGGACGGCTTCATTCCCCCCGTGCTCGACGAAGACGTGCTCGACGGCAAGATCCTGGTCGGCAACCGCCACGCGTTTTCCCATGCCCGCCGCGCCATGCTGGCCGAAGGCATCTTCGGCGGCATCAGCAGCGGTGCGGTCCTCCACGCGGCAGCGCGCATCGCCGGCCGGATCGACCAGGGCAACATCGTCATGATCTTCGC
>SLAK01000067.1 GCA_007126855.1 Dehalococcoidia bacterium
TGATGGCTTTAGTGTAGCAGCGGGGGAACTGGCGCCGGCGAAAGCTTCGAGCAGCAGGCGTTCCGTCTCCTCGCCGATACCGGGAGCGACGCTTTCGCGGTTGCCGGCGATGTTGAGCACGCCGACCTTGTGCCCGGCGACGAAGTCGCGCAGCTCTTCGGCCGTGGGGTTGATGATGATGGGCTTCCCGTAGTGTTCTGCCCAATCGATGGTGGCGCGGGTACCGTTGGATTCGGGGTCGCGCGCGAAGACGACGGTCGCGTCGGAGTCGCGCACGTTCAGCTCGGTGCGAAGGTCATAGCCGCCGTCGCAGAGCTCCAGGCCATAGGTGTCGCGGAGCAGTTCGGGCGACGGGCCGTCTTCGGTGAGCCATCCGCGTGGCGCCCAGCCGCCGGTGGGAATGCCGAGCTGCCGCGCAGCTGCGAGCCCACCGAGGTCGGCGCCGGTCTGGCCGCCGGAGACGATCTTGCGGGGGCGGCCGGCTTTGCTCATACAGTGGCGCCCATGCCGCCGTCGACGTTGATCGCCGTCCCCGTCACGTAGCTGCCCAGCGGCGAGGCCAGGTAGGCGATGAGCGTTGCGACTTCGCGGGCTTCGCCGACGCGGCCCAGGGGGATGGGCGCGCCCATCTTCTCGAAGGCTTCGTCCAGCGAGGCATCCGGAAAGCGCGCCGAGGCGGCCCGGGAGATCTGCCCGCTCTTGATGATGCCGACGCAGACGGCGTTGACCAGGATGTTGTCGCCGGCCAGGTCTTTCGACATCGCCTTGGTGAGCGCGATGCCCGCGGCGCGGCTGACGGAGCTCGGGAGCGAATTCGGGCCGGGCGCCTTGCCTCCAACGTGGGCGATGTTGATGATGCGCCCGCCGCCCTGCCGCCGCATGTGGGGGATGACGGCCTTGCTCACGCGCACGGCGGCCAGGAGCTTGAGGTCGAGGTCGGCGCCCCAGGCGTCATCGGATATCTTTTCGAAGGCGGCGCCCGCTGCGGTGCCTGCGTTGTTCACCAGGATGTCGATGCGGCCGAAGCGGTCCGCGGCCTGCTCCACAAAGCGGTCGATGTCTTCCTGGCGGGTGACGTCGGCGGGGATGTCGAGCACCTTGCCGCGCGCTTCCTTGCGGATTTCCTCTGCGGCGGCGCGGAGCACATCTTCGCGGCGGGCGCAGAGGGCGACGCTGGCGCCTTCGCGCGCAAGCTCGATGGCGGTGGCTTTGCCGATGCCTTCGCTGCCGCCGGTGATGAGGGCGGTGTGGCCCGAGAGCTGCAAGTCCATTGGTGATGACCTCGAGTAAGTGCGTTCGGAGCGGAGTCTACGCTGCGTGGCCGCTGCGACGAACCCACCGCTGTCCGACCGCGCCTACGGCAGGCTCACGGCCAGAAGCGGATGCCGGTAGCCCACGAGAAGACGCCGAGGACAACGGCGATGATGATGATCCAGCTCAGCAAGGAAAGCGCCAGCTCGCCGTCCTCTTCGTTCTTGCCAAGCAGCCATGACCAGAGGAAGAAGGGGAGCGTGAGGATCCCGATGATCATGCTCATGGCCGTAGTGTAGCGACATGACAGGGGCTCCAGTAGCACAATTCGTGTCAGCGGGGGCACCGAACTATTCGCGCCGGCTACCGAGATACCAGTAGTCCTGACCAACGCGGAGCCACTTGGGATCCGGCCGGCCACTGCCGCCGATCGTTCCATCTGGCCGGATGTATTGATGCACAACGGCCACCCGGCGTCCGCTGCGGTCGATGTACTCTACGGCCTGGCTCCTGGTGCCGTCTGGTTCGCCGCTCGGCGGACGTGTCGGAACGCGGGACTTGATCACGCGGGCGGTGAGACGCCCGTCCCGGACTTGTTGCCAGAGTCGGGTATCATTGAACTGTTGGCGGAGTTCCGCTGAGGACTTGGGAATGCGCGAGCCTTCGATTTCCACTCGTGATCTTGCTTTTGAACTGCGCTCCGCGGTGGAGTCGTTTGTGGTCGGGACAGGCTGGCTGAGCGATGCTGAACGGCTGCTTGCCGACGTGCTCGCGTGTGATTCCACCCTCGATGAGTTTACCTCGACCTTTACCCTGACGTTGGCGGAGTTTACCAGCGGAGAGCTAACCGAGGAGGAGCTGCGCGAAGAGCTTGCGGCGCTGTTGCGGGAAGGCTAATCGCGGGCCCGGCTATTACCGCAGCCCAAAGTGCAACCGCACGATGCTCGGGGCCTCACCCACGTTGAAGTGGCATCGCACAGCCTCGCGAATTCATGTCGCGCAGCGACTCCGGGCCGTCGGCTTCCGTGAAGATGGAGGCTCCGAGCGCGTTCGCTGTGTAGCCGCCCTCGGCGTCTTCCTCCACCAGGAAGATGAGTTCGCTTTCGGGCGTCACCGCCCTCCCTGGATGCTCACCATGAACTCCACGCGGTCGCCGTCGGCGAGCTTCTGGTCCGGGTCGGCCTGGGCGTCGTTCACCAGCATCATCACCGATTCGGCGTCGACTTCATTGAAGCCTTCATCCAGGAAAATCTTGAGCGGGGTCAGCCCTTCGCTAAAGGGCA
>SLAK01000166.1 GCA_007126855.1 Dehalococcoidia bacterium
CGGCGTCGGGCCGGCCGCTGTCCTGCACGGCGGCGCGGGCCTTGTGGATGGCGTCGATAGTCTCCTGGTCCAGCGCGTTGCCTCCTGGGCGGGAGCTGCCGGCCTAGTCTTCGCCCGGCGCAGCACAGGGTCGAGTCCAATGGTACGGGCGTGTTCCGTACCGCGCAGCGCTGGCGAGGGGGCGGCCGTGTCCGCATCCGCAGATGAACCGCGCCTGTGCTTCCTGCTACACTCCCCGCGCCAAACACACTGGAGGAGACCATGGGCAGGTTGCGGGACAAGGTGGCGATCGTTACCGGCGGCGGCCGCGGTATCGGCCGCGGGATTTCGCTCGAACTGGCGCGCGAAGGCGCAGCCGTCGTGCTCGCCGACATCGACATGGAGAACGCGAACAAGACCGCCGCGGAGATCGAAGCCTCGGGCGGCAAGGCGACGGCCATCGAAACGGACGTGACGAATCCGGACTCAATCGCATCCGGTATCCAGGCCGCGATCGGCTGGCAGGGACGCGTCGACATCCTGGTGAACAACGCAGGGGTCATCGGTGCCCACGTCGGCCGCAACATCACGCCCGAGGACTGGGACATCTGCTATGAGGTGAACCTGAAGGGCATCTGGAGCATGACCAGTGCGATGGTGCCACACTTCAAGGAGCGCGGCGGCGGCAGGGTGGTGAACATCGCCTCGATCGCCGGCCGCAAGGGCAGCGCGGGCCTCGCCCACTACAACGCGTCGAAGGCAGGGGCCATCAGCATCACGCAGTCGCTTGCGCAGGACCTGGGGCCGTCGAACATCAACGTGAACGCGGTCTGTCCCGGCCTGCTCTGGACCGACATGTGGCGGCACCTGGAGGCGGTCATCGGCGGCGACGACACGCCCGAGGTGGTCGACCGCCGCCAGGTCTTCGAGCGCTTCATCCAGGCGAATTGCCCGCTGCGCCGCGAACAGACGCCGGAGGACATTGGCAAGGCCGTGGCCTTCTTCGCCTCCGACGACGCGAAGAACATCACCGGCCAGGCGCTCAACGTCGATGGCGGCATCGAGATGAACTGAGCTTCGTCATCACGTGTGATCGGGCTTTAAGGGCTGCTTGACAGCCCTGCCCTGAGCGGACAGGCTCGAATTCAACTCGTCTTTTTGGAGAGCGTTCAGGATGCGGCTCCTGCTCAGTGCCGCTGTTCCGGCCTTCGCCCGCCAGCCGGGGAGCGCTTGCGTGGGAGCCGCGTGTGAGTGACCGCAACGCGCCGCTAACCCCGACCGACCGCGCCGTCATCGAATCCATCCGCCGTGGCGCGCACGACGCCGAGATCGCAGCGCGGCTCGGCATTTCCATTGGCGATGTGAAGAAGCGCATCGAGCGGCTGCAAGAACGCTTTGGCCGCAGCGAACGCTCGGGCCTCGCGACCGTCGACCTCGACCGCGAGGCGCGCGACCTGCTCGATGCTTCGGTGCCAAACGAGCCTGGACCGGCCCCGGCGCCGGAACCGGGTGAGGACGAATCCAGCATTGAGCTGCCGCCGGAACGCCCGGATGGCCCGTCCATCGACCCCTCGGTCTTCGAAGCCACGGAAGACGAGCCGACGCACTCGCGCCGCGCCGTGCTCGGGATGATCGGCATCGGCGCGGCGGCAGTCGCCGGGGCCGGTATGTACTACCTCAGCGGTGGCGGCTCCGGCCCATCACGCACCGGCCCGGACCCCTTCGCGACGAACACGCCCACGCCGGCGCCGAGCCCGACTCCGACTCCGACGCCGCACCCCGGCACCGCGGTCATCCAGCCCGACCCGGACGCATGGTCGCGCCACACCTTCCCGAACGATGCCGACCTCGACCTCGAGCACGGGATTGGTTTCATCGACACGGAGACGGGCGAGACCGAATTCTTCCAGGCCCTCGCCGGAGGCGGCAACCCTGCTCGTTTCGGCCAGCATCGCTACGATGCCGGGCCGGGGAACGACGTGATCGTGCTCCGGTCGGGCCAGGACAGCACGCAGGCACTCTACCGCCGGTCGACCGGGGACTCCTATTCGTGGGACGGATTCACGCTGGACCTTGTTGGGTTCACCGACGACGTGCTTGTGTTCCATCGGGTCAACTCGCCGCAGACGAGTGGAGGCACCAGGGGCAGGACGGGCATCTTCGATATCCTCGACTCGTCGCTGGAGTCGCTGGGCCGGTTCGAACTGCCGGTAGCCGACAATGTGCAGGGCTGGGCGCCTGCTGTGGTGTTTTCCCGGAACGACGAGGCGATTGCAATCTCTTCCGGCACTACGGATGTGTACTTCGTTGACCCCTACAGTGGCCGCTCGACCCGATTCGAAGCACCGGAAGTCGACGACGGGCAACGGGGGCCTCTTTCGGTCGTGCAAGGTGACGAACCGGACACCTTCTTTGTGCGCACATACTGGATGAGCGACCCGGAAGAGGGGCCGATGGTTCACGAGCTCATCGTGGGGGCAGATGGCGAACTCCGAGGCCGCCGCGAGGAGCATGGGCTCGCGCCTGGGCAGCCGCGATTCTGGTCAC
>SLAK01000307.1 GCA_007126855.1 Dehalococcoidia bacterium
ACAACCGACCTGCACGTGAGCTACCTGGCCGGCGCGCGGGGAGACGAGCTTGTAGCGACGGCGCGGGTCATCCGCGCGACGCGCACGGCGATGTTCACGGAAGTCGACGTGCACGACGGCGACGAGCGGCTGGTGGCGCGGGGGCTGGTCACCTTCGTGATCACGCAAGGGGCGCCGGCGCGCAACGGGAAGTGACCGAGGGACTGCTCAACATCGATAGCTCTGCCGTCCGGAAGCCCCGGCCTGTGGGGCTCTGCCAGTGGGCATTTCCCGACCCGCGCGGCGCGAACGCGCTGGGGCTGGTGGCGCGCGGCGGCGATTTCGAGCCCGAAACGCTCCTGGAAGCCTATCGCAACGGCATCTTCCCGTGGCCGCACGAGGATGAGGATTTCCTCTGGTTTTCACCGGCCAGGCGGGCGGTGATCCCGGCTGGCGGGCTGCACATTTCGCGGCGGCTGCGTCGTTCGCTGCGCAAGGGGGTGTTCACGGCGTCGCTGGACCGGCGCTTTGCGGAGGTGATGGCGGCATGCGCGGACCGGGAGGAGGGCACATGGATCACGCCCGAGTACCAGCGGGGCTTCCGGAAGCTTCACGAGCTGGGATGGGCGCACAGCGTGGAGACATGGAACGCGGAAGGGAAGCTGGCCGGCGGGCTCTATGGCGTTGCGGTGGGCGGGCTCTTCGCCGCCGAATCGATGTTCTACCGCGTCGATGATGCATCGAAGGCGGCGCTGGTGGCGCTGATGGCGCACCTCGAAGCGCGGGGCTTTTTGCTGGTGGATGTGCAATTGCCGACGCCGCACCTGGAGCGGATGGGGGCGATTACGATTTCGCGAGGCGAGTACCTGGCGAGCATCGGCCGAGCGGTGCGGCTGGATGTGCGGTTCTGACGTCCTCACCCGGGCCCTTCTGCGAAGGCTGACCGGCCTTTTCATCTCAGCTATCCCGCTTGCGTGAGAGTGGACATGGCGGGGCGCCACGATGCGGGATGAAGATCGCGGCCGGGTGACGAACCCTCACCCCGGCCCTCTCCCTTTGCAAGGGAGAGGGGGCTTCGCAGGCGTGAGGGTGGTCGATTGTCGGGGGGTCCGCGCTCATGCCGAGGGGGCACGTGTTGCATGCGCGGTAAGCCTTCGACCCGGGGGCCGGGGCTGTGTAGGCTACGCCGCATGTCAACCTATCGCATTCTCCTTACCCCGGGCGACGGCATTGGCCCAGAAGTCATCGAAGAATCGCTGAAGGTGCTTGCACGCGTGCAAGAGCGTTTTGGCCACGAGTTTCAGTACCAGGAAGAGATCATCGGCGGCGCCGGCATCGACAAGCACGGCGTGGCGCTGCGGCCGGAGACGGTGGCTGCGGCGAAGAAGTCCGATGCGGTGCTGTTCGGCGCTGTTGGCGGCCCCAAGTGGGACGACCCGAAGGCCGACGTGCGGCCGGAAGACGCGATCCTTGGCATGCGGAAGCAGCTCGGGTTGTTCGCGAACCTGCGGCCGGTGCGGGTGCATCCACTGATGCTGGACGGGAGCACGCTGAAGCCGGAGGTGTTGCAGGGCACCGACATGGTGGTGATCCGTGAGCTGACCGGCGGGCTGTATTTCGGGAAGCCCAAGAAGCGCTGGGAGAACGCGCAGGGCCGGCAGGGCGTCGATACGCTGCGCTACAGCGAGAAGGAAATCGAGCGCATCGTGCGGGTTGGTTTCGACCTGGCGAGGCAGCGGCGAAAGAAGCTGACCAGTGTGGACAAAGCCAACGTGCTGCGGACCGGCCAGCTCTGGCGGGAGATCGCCACGGAAGTAGGGCGGGACTACCCGGATGTGGCGCTCGAACACCAGCTTGTGGATGCGGCGGCGATGAACCTGCTGCGCAACCCGTCGAGCTTCGACGTGATCGTCACGGAGAACATGTTCGGCGACATCCTGACGGATGAAGCGGCGATGCTGGCGGGGTCGATGGGCATGATGCCGTCGGCGAGCCTTGGGCGGCGGCGGAAGGACGGGACCGGGATAGGGCTCTACGAGCCGATCCACGGGAGCGCACCGGACATTGCCGGGCAGAAGAAGGCGAACCCGCTGGCGATGATCCTGTCGGCGGCGATGATGCTGCGGCTGTCGCTGGGGTTGGAAGGCGAGGCGGCAGCGATCGAGCGGGCGGTGGACGTGGCGCTGTCGGAGGGGTACCGCACACCGGATATTGGTGGGGCCGGGCTTCGGGTGGTTGATACGGCGGCGATGGGGACAGCCGTGGCGGAGCGCGTCGAGAAGGGCGAATAGCGGGAAAAGTGCCGGATTGCCGGGAAATAAAGCCCATATGCCCCCAAGCGGGGCTATGGATGTATACAATGCGTTGACACATTCACCGGGAGACATGCATGACGGAAATTGCGCGGGGTCTGGAAGGCATCTACGTAACGGAGACGAAGCTTTGCCGCATCGACGGCCAGAAAGGGGAGCTGGTCTATTCCGGCTACGACATCTACGAGCTGGCCGAGCAGTCGACGTTCGAAGAAGTGTGCTTTCTGCTGTGGAACGGCCGGTTGCCGACGAAGGCGGAGTACGACGACCTGATCGAGCACATGCGGCGGGAGCGGCCGCTTTCGCCGCTGAACAACCGGTTGCTGCACGAGATGGTGGGCTTTGTGCGGCCGATGCGGACGCTGGAAATCGCCGTGACGGTGGTCGGTGCGCTGGACCGGAATTCGAGCGACCTTTCGCCCGCGGCGCTGCAAGAGCAGGCGACCCGGCTGGCGGCGCGGATGCCAACGGTGATCGCGGCCTTCCACCGCATCCGGCAGGGGAAAGAGGTCGTGGCGCCGCGGGATGACCTGAACCATGCAGCGAACTTCCTGTGGATGTTGCGCGGGAGCGAGCCGACGCCGCTCGAGGTGGAGGTGATGAACGCGGCGTTGATCCTGCACGCCGAGCACGAGATGAATGCATCGACGTTCGCGGCGTTCGTGACGGCCTCGACCCAGAGCGATATGTATTCGGCGATCGCTTCGGCCATTGGGACGCTGAAGGGGCCGCTACACGGGGGCGCGAATGATGCGGTGTTCAAGACGCTGGAGGCGATCGGAACCGAGGACAATATCCCGAGTTATGTCGATGCGTTGATGGAGCGGGGTGAGCGGATCATGGGCATCGGCCACCGCATCTACAAGACGACCGACCCGCGCGCGATCATCCTGGAGCGCCTCGGAGCCGAGCTGGCGAAGACCGCACCGGACGCGAAATACTACCACCTGTCGCAGAAGCTGCGGGACTACCTGGCGAAGAAGCTGGAAGGCCGGCCGCTCTACCCGAACGTGGACTTCTTCAGCGCCTCGGTTTACAAGATGCTCGGCATCCCGAACGACCTGTACACGCCGATTTTCGCGATGGCGCGGATCGCGGGCTGGACGGCGCACCTGATGGAGCAGTACGCGAACAACCGGCTGGTGCGGCCGAACGCGCTGTATGAGGGCGCGGAGAACCGGCCGTATGTGCCGATTGAGAAGCGGGGGTAAATCCCTCACCCCTGGCCCCTCTCCCTCAAGGAGAGGGGAATTCGGAATCCAATCCGGGGAGTAATGCGGCGCCGCCCCTGATCAGGGGCGGCGTTGCATTTCGTCGAAGCCTTCGTCGCCTTCGGCTTCGCGTTGCTCGCGTTCGCGGGCTTCGCGTTCCAGCCGTTCTTCGCGCTCCTCGTCGGATTCGCGGATGAGTGCGCCGTGCTCGTCGGTGTCGAAGGTTGCTTCGCGCGGGCTGCCGACGACCGCGTATTGCGTGCCGCCCAAGTAGGTCAGCGGGCTGTATTCGGGGTCTTCGAGCTTCCAGGTACCGGCGTAGGCTTCCTCGAGCGCCTGGACTTTGAGGGCGCGGCCGACGAAGAGGGTATGGTCGCCAAAACGCTGGACATCTTCGAGGCCGCATTCGATCCAGGCCAGGCAGCCCTCGATGAGGGGCGCTTCGACACGGAGGCCATTGAAGGGTTCGAGGCCGGCCATTTCGAGCTTGTTCTGCTCGACGCCGCTGAAGGAGCCCAGGAAGGCGACCTGCCGCATGAGCGAGGGGCCCGGAATGTTCAGGGCGAACTCTTCGCTGAAACGGATCATGTCGGCGGTGTGGCGCTGGGGATGCACGACGAGGCCGACCAAGGGCGGCTCCATCGCGAGCGGCGTGGTCCAGATGACCGGGGCGGCGTTGGTATTTCCACGCCAGGCGGTGGACACGATGACGACGGGCCCCGGGTTGAGGAGCCGGCGTGCATCGGCTTCGTCATAGAGACGGCGCGGCATGGACGCCCTCCGCGATTAGCGTTGGCCGTTGAGGTTTGCGCGCCGCCAGCGGAGGAACTGCCAGTAGGAGAGCAACTCGGGCAGGTCTTCTGGATGCTTCTCAAGCTCTTCGATAAGTTGCGCGATGTCGCTGTCGCGCACGTAGAGCATGTCGCCGTCTTCACCGAGGAAATAGTGAAGAGGACGATTGAGAATACGGGCAACATTGAGCAGCATGTCGATGCCAACAGAACGTTGACCGGCTTCGTAGAGGCTAATAGCGCTCTGTGTTGTATTGAGGGCGGCTGCGAGCTGGCCCTGGCTCAGGCCGGCATCGCGCCTTGCGGTGCGAATGCGCTGGCCCAGTGTGGCCGAGACCGGTGCGCTTCCGTTTCCAGCGACGGCTTTAGTCATGCTAATCGTGGACTCCGGACGTTATATGCTGAGCCGAGATGCACGGGTGTCAATCCGGGCTCGCATAGTCTGTACGTACGGTACGAATGCCCGCTCTTGGGGTCAATCCGGGAGCGGGCGATTTCATGCGTGGATGCAATAGGGCGTTGTCCCGGCGGATTCTATAGTGGATACATGGGAACCGAGCAGGGACCAGCCATGATGAGCCACGATGAGGAGGAGACGCGGGGGCTGGGCGAGCGCCTGGGCCGCGTCTTGAAGCGGGGGGACATCGTGCTGCTCAGCGGCGAACTGGGGACGGGGAAGACCTGCCTGGCGCAGGGCATCGCGCGGGGGCTCGGCGTGAGGCAGACGGTTTCGAGTCCGTCGTTCGTGCTGATGAATGACTATGCCGGCCGCGAGACCATGTTCCACGTGGACCTGTACCGCCTGGCAAGCGTGGAGGAGCTCGACGACCTGGGACTGTGGGACTACGCGGAGCGGGGCGTACTGGTAATCGAGTGGCCGGAGCGCGGCGCCGAATTGCTGCCTGGTGATGGGCTGACCATCGAGCTTGAGTACGGCGAGGACGAGCGGGCGCGAGAGATCCGCTTCGTCCCCAGGGGACCGCGCGGAGACGCGATCGCGAGCGAGGCTGGAGTGAACGGATGAGCGCGGTGCTGGCTATTGATGCCGTCTCAGACAACATTGCCGTGGCGCTGGACGACGGCGAGGGCGAACCGGTGGTGGCCATGCACCACGGGACGCAGGAGCATTCGCAGCGGCTGCTCACGATGGTGGATGAGGTTTGCGGCGGGCGGGTGGAGCAGATCGAAGCGATCGTGGTGGTGCGCGGGCCCGGGGCATACACCGGGGTGCGCGTTGGGCTGGCGACGGCCGAGGGCCTATCGCTGGCGCTTGGAGCGCCGGTCCATGGCGTGGGCACGCTGGAGGCGGTGGTGGAAGCTGCACGCACAGGCGGACTTTCAGGCGAGTTCGACGCGATCCACCCAGCGGGCCGTGGTGATTTTGCGGTCCAGCATTTCAGCGGGGACAATGCTCCGGGCGCGCTGCAACTGGTGGCTGGCGGCGACCTGGGCGGACGGACGCTGGCGGGCGAGGGCGCCGGGGCGCTGGGCGGCATGGATATCAGCGCGCGGGAGCGCTGCCTGGCGGCGATCCGGTTGTACCGGCAAGGGGCTGCGGGCCCGGCGGAGGCGCTCTACATCCGCGAACCGCACATCACTATTGCGAGAAAGAATCCAATCGCCGGCGCGGGCCCGAGCCCACCGGCGCCAGAACGCACGGAGGAATGACCCTGGCAACAAACGAGCGAACCCTGGTACTGGCAAAGCCCGACGCGATGCAGCGGGGCCTGGGCAGCGAGGTGCTGCGCCGCATGGAGCAGCGCGGCCTGAAGCTGGCCGGCCTGAAGCTGATGCGCATGAGCGAAGAGCTGGCACGCACCCACTACGCGGAACACGAGGGGAAGCCCTTTTACGCCGGCCTGGTGGAATACATCACCAGCGCGCCAGTAGTGGCGGCGGTGTTTGAAGGGCCGCGTGCGATATCGATCGTGCGCGCGACGATCGGCTCGACCGACCCGGCGGAGGCCAGCCCGGGAAGCCTGAGGGCAGACTACGGGCTGGACAAGGGCCGCAACCTGGTGCATGCAAGCGACAGCCCGGAGAGCGCGGCGCGCGAGATTGACCTGTTCTTCCGGCCGGATGAGCTGGTGGACTGGAAGCGTGACACGGACGGCTGGATCATCGAGTAGCCGCCGCTGCTCGCATCGAGGCGCTGACCGATGACGACGTCAACCACCGGGCCGCCTGAATACCGTTACTGCCCCCTGTGCGGGCAGGTGCTTACGCGCGCCGGGCAGGCTGGACGTGCGCGCTGCGCGGGGTGCGGTTTCGTGCACTACCGGAACCCGGTTGCAGGCGTGGCGGTGGTGGTGTGGGACGATTCCGGCGGCGTGCTGCTCGGCGAGCGGGCACGCGGCGAGTGGGCAGGCCAGTGGTGCATTCCCTGTGGCTTTGTGGAGTGGCACGAAGACATCCGCGAGGCCGCTGTCCGGGAGTTCGAAGAGGAGACGGGACTGCGCGTGCGGCTCGGCGAAGTGCTCGCCGTGCATTCGAACTTCCACAACCCGAAGCAGCACACAGTGGGGACGTGGTTCCACGGCGACGTCATCGGCGGGCGGTTGCATCCACAGGACGGAGAGCTACGGCAGCTTGCTTATGTCGACCCGTCCGAGCCGCCGCCGCTGGCGTTTCCCACTGATGCGCTGGTGCTGGAAAAGCTTGCCGCGGAAGGTATGCGGAGCGGCTCGGGCCAGTAGCGGGCGACGACGCGGCCCGCGATGGACTCCGGCGCGATCCAGCCGAAATCGCGCGAATCGGTGCTCGCCTCGGGGTTGTCGCCTTCGACCCAGATGCCGCGGACCGCGTCGATACGGGCCACCCGTTTGACCAACTCACGATCGGGGACACGCGGATCCCGGAGCAAAACGATATCGCCGATGGCCGGCGCCCGGCGCCGGTAGGCGTGCTGGTCGACGATGACGAAGTCGCCATCGTCCAGCGTGGGCGACATGCTTGCGCCGGATACTTCGATGCGGGAGAAGCGCCGCTGGGCCCAGCCGACGGCGCCGGCAAGCCCAAGGATGACTGCACCGCCAAGGAGGAAAACAGGGGTGGCAACGCGTTGCCTGCCACCCCTGTTCATCGGCGTCGTTATTCCCGTGGCCTAAGGGTTGGCCAGGTAGAAGGGCACGTCGGTACGGCCCTTGGACTGCCAGAAGATGTTGTGGACTTCCTCGACGGCCTTCATGAGGGCCTGGCCGTTCGCGGGATCCTGTTCGTGCTTGCACTTGGAGGCCTGTTTCGCAGCCTTCCAGAAGGTTTCGTGGACGTTGGGGAACTTCTCCAGGTGCTCGGGCTTGAAGTAGTCGTGCCAGAGGATATCGAGCTCGTGCTTCACGAGCTCGGCCTGCTCTTCCTTGATCTGGATGAACCGCGTGCGGGTGTTGATCGAAGCAAGGTCCTGGGCGTCACCGAGGGCGGCGATCTTCTTTTCCATGGAGAGCACTGCTTCTGCGGCGATGCGGGCGGCGGCGGGGTCATAGACGCCGCAGGGGCCGTCGCAGTGCGCATAGGCAACGCGGGAAGGGCGGAAGATCCGTGCAAAGAGATTCATGCGAATTCTGCTCCTCTACGAGAGATTGGCCGCTAACGGGCCGGGTTCGCACAGGCGAGTATAACGAAACGGGGAAGCGGGCTGCTAACCACGTCCCGGCATGGCAAGGATAGCCGCCCGGCGCCGCGGTTAGGGCTTCGCCGCGTATGATCGCATCACATATCCATCGCGGAGGATGCAATGGCCGGGGTACGCGTGGCCGAAAACGACGTGTTCGAGGTCATCGGGACGCAGCGGGCGATGCGGCGATTGAAGCCTGACCCGGTGCCCGAGGAGTACATCAAGAAGGTGCTGTGGGCGGCGACGCGTGCGCCGAGCGGAGGCAACCGGCAGCCGTGGCGCTTCCTGGTGGTCCGGGACGCGGAGAAGCGGAAGCAGCTTGGAGAGATCTACAGGTCGGTGTGGGAGGAGTATGCGAAGGCGGGCTACGGGACGGCCGCACGCGAGCTGAGCCCCGAAGACGCGGAGAGCAACGAGCGAGTGTTGCGGAGCGCGCAGTACTTGGCGGACCACATGAACGAGGTGCCGGTGCTCATCGTGGTCTGCACCTTTCCGAGCGGGAGCGTGAACACCGGGGTGGCTGAAGGATCGAGCATTTACCCGGCGGTGCAGAACCTGATGCTCGCGGCGCGGGCGCTGGGGCTGGGGACGGCGCTGACGACCCTGCACCGGATGAAGCAGGACGAAGTGCGGGAGGTGCTGGGCATCCCGGAAACGGTTGAGACGGCGGCGCTCATCCCGCTAGGGTGGCCAATGGGCAGGTTCGGCGCCGGGCGCCGCCAGCCCGTGGAAGACGTGACCTACTGGGACCACTGGGGAGAGAAACACCGTGACTGAGCCGGAACGCCCGCTGCATATCACCATCCGCTACTGCATGCCGTGCCAGTTCCTGGGCCGGGCGACCTGGATCGCGCAGGAGCTGCTCAACACCTTCCAGGAATACGTTGAGACGCTATCGCTGCAGCCGGGGCGAGGCGGGGTGTTCGACGTGGAGGTGAACGGCGGTGTGGTGTTTTCGAAGCATGAGGCGGGACGCTATCCGGAACTTCGCGAACTGAAGGAAGCGGTAGCGAGCTACCTGGAGGAGGGCGCCTGGGCGCCAAAGCACGCGCCGCACACGGGCGGCGGCAACGACACTGGCTGAATGCCGGTCAAGGAGGAACTCGATGAGCGACGAGCGGGCGCTGGAGATAGCGATCACCTATTGCGTGCCCTGAAACTACACGGCACGCGCCGCGTGGACGGCGCAAGAATTGCTGGCAACCTACGCTGACTACACTCGGGCGCTTTCGCTGATCCCTGGTTCGGGCGGACAGTTTGAGGTGGAGGTGAACGGGGACCTGGTGTTTTCGAAGAAGGGCGAGGGGCGCTACCCGGAGATCAAGGAGCTGAAGGAAGCGATCAACCGCTACCTGGAGTAGGCTCGGGGCATGCGGAATCGCGTCGCGTCGCACAAGGTGAAGTTCGACGGTACGCGGAAGGCGCCCTGGCACGGGGACCTCGTGGACGTTCACCCAGACGGCTGGCTCGTGGTGTTCTACGAGCAGCCGCCGCAGAGGACTTCGTCCGGCGGACTGCCGGCCTACGGGCTGCGGTACCACGGCACAGAGGGGCCGGTGAGCATCCTGGTCTACTTCGACGCCCGGGGCGAGGTGCTGGAGTATCACTGTGATGCGGCGCTGCCGGCGACGATCAGCGGGCGGGACATCGAGTTCATCGACCTTGACCTGGACCTGATGGTTTCGCCGGGCTTCGAATGCTACGAGCGAGACCATGGCGACTTCGAAAAGAACCGCGCAGCGATGGGTTATCCGGCGGAAGCTATCGAGGCTGCCCAGGCCGGCATCCGGCGCGCACGGGCTCTGGTGGCGAAGCGCGCGACGCCATTCGACGGGCACCCGGCGGCGGTGCTGGGGCGCGTGCTTGCAGCGCAGGGACCTGTCTGAGCGCTTGTCGCGTTGCGGCGGAATGGGCTCGACCGATACCATGAAGGGGACAGAAGAGGAGCAACAGTCT
>SLAK01000061.1 GCA_007126855.1 Dehalococcoidia bacterium
ACCGCGCGTTGCCATGCCCATCCTTTATCATCCGGGGACAACCACTTACCGGTTGGAAGGGGGAACCGAATGACGCTCGCACCACAGATCGACCTGCTCGACCTGCGCAGCTACCAGGACAAGGGCCAGCCGCACGACATGTTTCGCTGGCTGCGGCAGAACGACCCGGTCTACTGGCACGCCGAGCCCGACGGACCGGGTTTCTGGGCCGTCACAAAGTACGAGGATGTTCGCACCGTGTCGCGCGACCCGCAGACCTACTCGTCCTACGAAGGCGGCATCCACATTGCAACGCCAAACCCCGAGACCCTGGCCGGCGCGCGCAACATGATGCTCTACAAGGACCCGCCCGAGCACACCCGCTACCGGCACCTGGTGAACAAAGGCTTCACCCCGCGCCAGGCCGCAAAGCTCACCGATCGCATCCAGGAACTCGCGAGCCAGATTATCGACGAGGTTATCGAGCGCGGTGAGTGCGACCTGGTGACCGACATCGCGGGCGAGCTTCCTTCCTACGTCATCGCCGAACTCATGGGCATACCGCTCGAAGACGGGCGGAAGCTCTACGAGTGGACCGAGATCATGCACTCGACCGACGCTTCTATCCCGATGGAACAGCGGATGCAGGCGCTGCCGAACATGCTGAACTACGCCCGGCAGGTGGCCGAGGCGAAAAAAGGGCAGCCGTCCAGCGACCTGGCCAGCATCCTGGTCGAAGCGGAGGTTGACGGGCACGAGTTATCGGACGCTGAATTCGACTGGTTCTTCCTGCTGCTCATCAACGCTGGCGGCGACACCACGCGGAACCTGGTGGCTGGCGGCATGGAGGTGCTGTTCAAGCACCCGGAGGAACGGCGCCGCCTACAGGAGAACCTGGAAGAACTGCTGCCGACAGCGGTCGAAGAGATGCTGCGCTATTGCAGCCCCGTGGTATACATGCGCCGGACCGCGATGAATGACACTGAGCTTCGCGGCAAGCACATCCGCAAGGGCGATAAGGTGGCCGTCTTCTACGGTTCAGCCAACCGCGACGAGGATGAGTTCCCCGATGCCGACCGCTTCGATGTCGGGCGCACGCCGAACGAGCACATGGCCTTCGGCGGCGGCGGGCCGCATTACTGTCTCGGGGCACACCTGGCGCGTATCGAGGCGCAGGCCATCCTGCGCGAAATGCTCACGCGGATGCCCGACATCGAGCAGGCCGGGGCGACCGAGCGCCTCCCGTCGAACTTCATCGCGGGGCCGCGCCACCTGCCGGTCCGGTTCACGCCCGGCGAGCGCGCAAGCTAAGCGGGGAGGTCGGGCGGCTCAGGCGGGGACTTCGTGCTCGGCGCGGTCGCGCAGGCCGTGGAAGCCCGAGCGTTCCGCGCAGGCCGCGCAGCAGAAGAAGCGGCCCGAGGCCTCCACACCATGCCCGAGCACCTTCACGCCGCAGTGCTCGCAGATGGGCGCGAGCTTGTGCGCGGCGCACTCAAAGCAGTCGAAGGTGTGGTGATTCCCGGCGGCGATGACCTCGATCGGCTTATCGTAGTCGTTGCCACAGACTTCGCAGCTTGCCATGTCCAGCTCCTTCCCGGGCTACCGCCCGGATGCCGTGTTGGCGGAGTATGTCCGATCAGTATCGCAGCCAGCACAATGGCGCTGCCTTTACCCGGCGCTAAAGCCCGGCGCCAGGCAAGCTCCGCGAAGCCCAAGCGATTCACCGTCCGAGGCCGATCCGGGCGCTACATCCGCTGGCCCGCTAGCCGAAGACGCCGTCTGTCGCCAGCCGATCGAGGTCATCGCCATCGATGCCGAGCTCGCCAAGGATGTCGAAGGTGTGCTCGCCTGGCTGCGGCGCAGGGCCCTGGATGCCGGTTTCCGTGCCGTAGACCTTGAAGGGCGTGTCCAGCGTCTCGCCGCGGCCGAAGGACATGTCGGTCTCTTTGACCCAGCCCATGGTGCGCACCTGCGGGTCCTCCACCATGTCGGTCATCGTGGCCACCGGCGCCCAGATGATGCCGCGCTTATCCATCTCCTCGCCCCAGTGGGCGTGGTCACGGCCGGCCATGATGGGGTCGATTTTCGCGGTCAGCTCGGCGCTGTTCGCGATCAACGCGGGGAGGCTGTCGTATTCCTCGGCCCACTCGGGATGCCCGAGCATCTCCGAAAAGCCGGGCCATACCTTCGGGAACGGCGTGGGGTTCACCAGCAGCACCCACTTTTCGTCGGCGCAGAGGTAGGAGTTCCAGACGGGGTGCGTCGGCGCCTTGCGGCTAATGCGCGGCGGATGCTTCCGGGAGAGCAGCGCCGCGGAGTAGTCCGCCGCGATGGTCCACATGCCGGTGCCCTGCAGGGTCACTTCCACGTGCTGCGGCTGGCCTGTGTTATCGCGGACGCGAAGGCCCGCGAAGACGGCGGAGAGAATGTTCAGGGCCGTGCTGTGGTCCCCCTGGCCGCCGCGGCAGAGCGGCGGTGGAGCGTCCGGTTCGCCGAGCAGCCCCATGATCCCGGAGCGCGCCCAGAATGC
>SLAK01000020.1 GCA_007126855.1 Dehalococcoidia bacterium
GGTTGTCGGCGACGCTGGCGAGCGGGTCGAGCGTGCCTTCCTGGAAGACGGCGCCGATGTGGCGGCGGGCCGCTATCGATGGTGGCTGGCCGAAGACGGTAACGGTGCCGGAGTCGGGCGTCTCGGCGGCGGCCAGGAGAGCGAGGAAGGTGCTTTTGCCGCTTCCGTTGGGCCCGAGCAGGCCGAAGACAGAACCACGGGGCACCCGGATGGCGAACCCGTCGAGGCCGCGGCGATCGCCATAAGCCCGGACCACGTCCGTGGCTTCAACTACCGGCGGGCTCTCATGCTCGGGGGGCACAGGAAAAGTGTCGCACTGCCGGGGGCAACCGGCGAGCCGGTCCGGCTGTTAGCCGTCCTGGAGGTTCCAGACCGCGTGGCCCATGGCGATCAGCAGGATGATGGCGATGAGCGGGCTGAAATCGATCATGCCGCCGCCGCCGCGCGGGACGATCCGCCGGATGGGATCGATGATCGGTTCGGTCACGCGCCAGAGCACCTGGTAGATGGTGCTGCTCTGGTCGATGTTGACCCAGCTCAGCAGGGCACGCGCGATGACCGCCCAGACCAGGATCTGGATGAAGGTATAGGTAAGCTGGGCGACGTAGGGATGGATGGCGACGCCCTCCGGGACTTGCTTCGCGCTCGGGAAAGCATAGCAAAGCAGGCTCTACAGTGATTATCGGCTCATGACTCCGCGAGCTGATTAATCACTGCAATCATCAGCCAAAGAAGGATAATGACGGCCAGGGCGCTGAAGTCGATCATGCCGGCGCGCGGCATCACGCGGCGCACCGGTTCGAGCAGCGGTTCGGTGATCTGGTGCAGCAGGCGGGCGAAGGCATTGTTCTGCGCGCCCGGAAACCAGCTCATCAAGGCACGGATGACAATCGCGATAAGCAGGATATACAGGAATGTAGTGAATATGGCTGCTATCGTTGGATGCACTCAGGAGCCTCCCAGTTCCTGCGCCCGGTGGAATGCGGCGGCGACGCAGTCGATCACGGCCGCGCGCATTGCGTGCCGTTCGAGTTCGCTTGTGCCGGCCACGGTGGTGCCGGCCGGGGAGCTGACCATCGCGCGCAGGTCCGCCGGGCTCTTCCCGGACTGGATTGCGTACTCGGCGGCGCCCGCGACGGTATGCATGACCAGCGTTTCCGCCTGGGCGCGGGTGAGCCCGATGGCCACCCCTGCGTCGATCATCGACTCGATGAAGAGGAAGACGTATGCCGGTCCGCTGCCGCTGATGGCTGTGGCCATATCGAGCTTCGCTTCGTTGTCGAGATAAACCTCCTCGCCGAGCGCCGCCAGGAGGCGCCGCACGAAGGCCCGGTGCTCCTCGGTGACGTGGAGCGTGGCGGTCCAGGCGCTCATGCCGCGCTGGATGGCCGCGGGCGTGTTCGGCATCACGCGGACCACGCGGTTGTGACCAACGAGCGAGCTGATGCTCTCGATGCGCACCCCCGCCATGACCGAAATGGCGACCGAGCCCGGTTTCGCGCTGCCGGATATGGAGCCCAGGTCCTGCGGCTTCACCGCCAGGATGACGGCATCGCCCTCGCCGATGCTTTCCGCGGCGTCGCCGCTTACTGCGACGCCGTAGCGCTGCTGCAGTTCGTCCCGCCGGGCCTCGACCTTCTCACAGACGATGACATCGTCTGCCTGGATGACACCGCGATCGAGCGCGGATGAGAGGATGGCTTCGCCCATGACGCCGCCGCCGATGAGTACCGTTTTCATGTGCTTCGCTCTCCGAAAATCGCACGGCCGATGCGCACGTGCGTGGCTCCTTCCTCGATGGCGGTTTCCAAGTCTTCGGTCATGCCCATCGAGAGATTCAGCAGCCCGAGGTTGCCGGCGAGCGCGCGCAACTCGCGGAAGCAGGGCCGCGCTTCGTCCGCGTGTTCGACCCTCGGCGCGATGGTCATGAGGCCGGTGATGCGCGCATTCCGGCACGATTCCGCCGCACGCAGGATACCGGGAGCTTCGCGTGGAGGCACACCATGCTTCTGCAGCTCGCCTGAGACGTTCACCTGGATGAAGCATTCGAGCGGCCCGGCGGCGTGGCGGTCGACCTCGCGCAGGATGCGCCCGGAGTCGATGGAATGGATGACGCTGAAGTACCGGGCGGCCTGCCGCGCCTTGTTGCGCTGCAGGTGGCCGATGAAGTGCCAGGTCGGGTGGATGCCGAGCCGGCGCGCGGCGTCGATCTTTTCCGTTGCTTCCTGCACGCGGTTTTCGCCGATGTGGGCTATGCCGGCGTCGACGGCAGCGGCGACGGCTGTGACGGGCATGGTCTTGGCTGCGGCGATGACGGTGACCTCGTCAGTCGACCGGCCGGCGCGGTCACAGGCCTGCTCCACGCGCTCGCGGACGGCGCGGACGGCCGTGGCGATGCCCGCGGCAGCGCCGACGCTCACCGGATCTCCGGCGGGTGCTTTGCTTCCCAGACGCCACGGGCGACCAGCGCGAGGATGATGGCCAGGATCAGGCCAAGGCCGAGCA
>SLAK01000273.1 GCA_007126855.1 Dehalococcoidia bacterium
CCACGGGACGGCGTCTGGATCTGGTACACCTTCCCGCGGACCACCGTCGTCATCCTGGTTCTCGGTGTCGTGCTCGCTGGCGGCGCTGTGCGCGTTGTCAGGAGCGCAGTCTTGTCGGTGAAGGCTAACCCTTATATCGAGGCGGCGCACGTCATAGGCGCGAACAACTCGCGGATCATCATGCGCCATGTGCTGCCAAACATCATGCCGACAGTTATCGTGCTGGCCACGGTACAGCTCGGCGTCGCCGTCCTGGCCGAAGCCATCCTCAGCTTCCTCGGCGTCGGCGTCACCAACTTCCCCACCTGGGGCCAGATGCTATCCGGCCGTACCCAGGACCTTATGGGGAGCCACCTCTACCTCGGGCTCTTTCCCGGCATAGCCATCTTCACCGCCGTCTTCGGCTTCAACATGCTCGGCGACGCCCTCCGCGACGTCCTCGATCCAAGATTGCGCGGCGCCTGAGGCCCGGCGGCACAACACGAAACCCGAAAGGGGCGGCCAACTGGGTCGCCCCTTTCCCTGTCATTCAGGCCCTTGCAGAAACGGGCGGATCCGCGCTACGGCGCCCCCTTTCGCGATTCCCACTCCGCCTTGAGCCCGGCATAGGTCGGCCGTTCCATCGTGAAAAACTCTCGCGAATACACGTAACCCGAACCAGCAAGGCGGCCCACCGGCCGGATCTCGCTCACATCCACCCGGCCGTCGCGCATCACCCGCTCCGCTACGTGCACCGCTACCACCTGGCCAAACACCACGTAGTTCGGCCGGTTGCCGATCGTCAGCTCCCGTTCCACCACGCACTCCAGGTTCACGGGTGATTCCAGTAGCCGCGGCGCCTGCACCTTGTCCGATGCCGTCGGTGTCAGCCCGCTCGCCGCGAATTCGCTCTCGCCGGGCGGGAAATCGGCGGAAGTCAGGTTCATCTCCCGCGCCAGCTCCTCCGGCACCACATTGACCACGAAGTCCCCGGTGTGCCGAAGGTTCCGGAGCGTGTCCTTCACCCCGCCGCTCGAAAAGCAGATGATCGGCGGCTCCGGCGACAGCACCGTGAAGTAGCTGTGCGGCGCCAGATTCGGGACATGGTCCGCGCTCACCGTCGAAATCCATGCGATTGGCCGCGGCACCACCACCGAGTTCATGAGCTGGTACAACGCCTGTCCCGGCATTGTCGAAGGGTCGAAGGTTTGCCAGCCTCGCTCTGCCATCGCGTCTCTCCCTAGTAGTGAATAGTGCGCGGAGCGCCGCCGCCCGCCGCAATCGCATCACCGTTAATCGCAATCGATTTCGGCGACGCCAGGAACGCCACCACCGCGGCTATATCCTTTGCGTCTATCATGCGGTTGGCCAGCGTCCCGGCCGTCAGCCGATCCTCAGCTTCCTCGCGGCTGATGCCACTTCGCTCGGCCATCCGCGAAACCACTTGCTCCGTCTGCTCCGTGCGCGTCAGCCCCGGATGCACGACCGTCACGGTGATGTTGTGCGGCGCAAGCTCCTCGGCCAGGTTCTTCGTCAGCGCCGACACCGAGACGTTGCGGATGCTCCCCACGATGTTGCCCGCCTGCCGCGCCGCAAGGCCGCTGATGTTGATAATCCGGCCCCAGTTCCGCTCGATCATGTGCGGGGCAACCTCGCGCGCACAACGCAGATACCCCATCACCTTCACGTTCACATCGTCCCAAAACACGTCGTCCGTGATGTCCGCCAGGCGCGGCACCGCACCCTGTCCGCCCGGCCGGGCCGCGTTATTCACCAGGATGTCGATTCCGCCCAGCGCCTCCACTGCGGCGGCCACCATCTTCTTCACCGATTCGTCGCTGGCCGTGTCCACCGCGATCGGCACGATCCTCCGGCCGGTTGCGGCCCGAAGCTCCTCTGCCGCCGCCTCGAGCCGGCCCATGTCGCGCGCGGCGATCGCCACATCAACACCTTCGCGCGCCAGTTCCATTGCAATGGCTTTGCCGATTCCGCGGCTGCCGCCGGTGACGATCGCGGTCTTTCCTTCGAGTTCAAGGTTCATGGATGCTCCTGCCCCTGTGCTTAGCGTGCGGTCGATAATACCAGCGACCCCGGCCGCGTCTCGCAATCGCCACGGCATTTGTCGTCCCGGTGCGCTACAGTTGCCCGCATGGCCTTCGACCTCCCGGACGACACCGGCAGCGCAACAGAAGCCGTCCGCTTGCAACAAACGCTCGACGAAGCCCTTCGGCTGTGGGGCTTCGAACGCGCCGGCGAACCGGAGCCCATCGCCGATTCGGTGAGCAACGCGAATTTCAAGGTCCCCACCGACCATGGCAACCGCTTCGTGCGCATCCATCGTCGCAGCCGTACCCGCGAACGCCTTGAGCTGGAGCAGCGCATCATCGCGTGGATCGGCCCGCGCGGCATACCCGTCAACCCGCCCCTGCCGTCGGACGATGGCCGGACCTTGCGGTCCGTCGGAGGCCGCTTCGTCTCCGTCTACCCGTGGCTCGATGCCCGCACCTTTCGTGTCCCAGGCCTCG
>SLAK01000289.1 GCA_007126855.1 Dehalococcoidia bacterium
CCTCCTTCGCGGCACATGGTACTCGCCGGGAGGAAGGGACGGGTGGCCAGGTTGTCTGTCCTACTCCAGCAAGAACCCGCCGTAGGGACTCGGCGGCACGCCGCGGTAGGACCGCGGGTCGTAGTGCTCCGCCTGCAACAGCGCCGCCAGCTCCGACCGGCTCGATACGCCAATCTTCTGGTAGATGGCCTTGCGGTGGTCGTTTGCGGTGTGCTCGGAGATGCCAAGCTGCAAGGCGATCTCGGACATCGAACGGCCCAGCAGTAAGAGCCCCAGCACCATCCGTTGGCGCCGCGTGAGCCCGTAGGCATCGACCAGCATCGCCCCGATCTCCACCGGCCGGGCCGCATCGACGATCACTGCCACCGCGCCGTCCTCCGTGGTCATGTTCGAAGCGTGGAGGGAAAGGATCCGTCCATCGTGCAGCACCAGTCTGGATGCGGCGCCCGTCCAGTCCTGATGCTCGCGTATCGCGGCCGCGGTCACGTTGGCCGCAGTGACCAGCTTGCTCCCGGCCAGCTCGAGCCAGCGCTGCGCGGGTGCGGTGAGCGGCGTCACTTGTCCGCCGACTTCCGCTTGCAGGATCCCCGGCGGGTCGTCGATGGCCTCCGGGCGCGATGCCGCCATACGCAGCAGGGCAAGCTGCAGGCCCCGCGCCGCGAACGGCGCCACCGACGCCGCGAAGTCCGCGTGTTCCTGCGTGAACGTGTCGCCGTCGACCCGGTACATCGAGACTGTCCCCCAGGCACGGTCGTCGGCCCACAGCACCACCCGCAGCTCATCGGTGACGCCAAAGTGCTGGAAGATCTCGCGGAAGCGGGCCGTGCGCCCCAGCTCACCCCCGGTAACTTCGCTCAGGATCGACACCGTCTCTCGCTGCCCGATGAGTGAGAGGCAGCTCGCGGGCTCGCCTTCGCTGAATTCGCACCTGAACAGGTTCGCCTCGCGCGAGCGGTCTTCTTCTATACCGGAGAGCGTGCAGGAGGTGAACAGGCCCGTGGCCGGGTCGTGGGTCGACCACGCCGCCGCCAGGTAGGGCACGCCGGTGCGCATGAGCTGGTCGAAACTGCGGCACATCTCCTCGAGGTTTAGCTCGCTGTGCGCTATTGCCGCAGCGCGGCGCTCCAGGTCGGCGGCCTTCAGCATTGGCGGACTATAGCCCTATACGGGCCGCCCGTCACCGGCTGCAGCTCGCCGACTCCCCGGAACTGGGGATGGTGCGCCGCAGGCCGCGAGCAGCATGCTTCCTGCCACCGGGCGGCGGAAGCCCGTTGAACGCTCGTTGAAAGGGAACACGCCCATGGACCGCTTGAAATGGTGGATGCGGATCGTCGGAGGCTTCTACGTGCTCATTGGCGCGTTCAATACGCCGCTCATCATCGAAGCACGCCTGGAAACGCAGTACCCGAACCTTGGCGTCCCAACCGACAGCCCGGCAGCCCAGGCGCTCATCGATACCTGGTTCATGTTCGGGCTCGAAGTCGCCGTGATTGGCGTCGCGCTCATCCTCTTTTCGTGGGACCCGCTGCGCAACGTCGCGCTGGTGTGGACCGTCATCGGGCTCGAAGCCATCCGTGGCATTTTCGATGACATTTACCTGATCGCCACGGGCAGCGACAACCCCGCCATCTACGTGGCGTGGATCCTCGTCCACGCCGTCATCATCGTCACCGGACTCATGGCAATCCGGAGCGCCCGATCGGCGCACGGACTCGCCATGGCTGGAATTCCCGCAACGGAGGCGCGAACATCATGACCCTCACGAACCCCGAATCAAGCACGGTTTCGCAGGCTGCGCCAGCTACGCTCTCCCAGCCGGTGCCTCGTTCCGCGGCCACCATCGTTGGAGCAGCATTCATCATTGGAGGCATCGCGACCATCGTGTTCAACGTTCTCTTTCCCCGCGCCGACGACCCGGCCGACATCCCGCAGGCGCTCACGACCTTCGGCGAGAACGAAGTGTTGCGGCAGATCTGTTTCCTGGGCGTGCTTGCCGGTCTCTGGACCATCGGTGGCGGCATGTTGTGGATCGCGCGGAGGCTCCAGGGCGTACGCGGCAGCGAGGTCGCGCGGCTTGCCTCCTTCGCCATCGTGATCGGCCTCGCACTGTTCACCGCGAGCGCCGGCATTGGGCTCGCCACCACCGGCGCGGCGGTCGACTGGCTCGACAGCGGCGCTTCGACCACCAGCACCGAATACGCCATCGCCGCGGCGCTGGATGCGGTCGACAACGGCGTCTGGGCCATATCGGTTGTCGCGCTCTGGCTGGGCTTTGGTCTGCTGGGCACCGCGATGGTCCGGGCGAAATTCGGCCCGGCCTGGAGCGGATGGGCCTTGCTGATGCTCGGCATCGCTGTGGCGGCTGCTGCGGGCGTACCGATGGCCGTGGGCGCAATCTCCCAGGCGACAATGCTGCTCTTTGCCGGGCTGGCGATGCTCACGTCCCTGTGGGTGGTGGTGATGGGCGGCTGGCTGCTCCGGCAGCGGCAGAGCTAAAGGGCGTC
>SLAK01000208.1 GCA_007126855.1 Dehalococcoidia bacterium
CGAAACGCCCCATCAATGCCCGGCCCGACAGCCGGCTGCGCTTTGCCGCGCTCGGCATCGTGCTGCTCGTGGCCTCGGGAGTCATCCTCCTTGGCGTGGTGGCCTTTGCCACAGGCAACGGCGACGACGGCGATGCAGTGGCCGCGCCTTCGCCAACGCCCGGCGAGCGGGGTTTCGGCCCCCCGCCCTCGCTGCACGGCCACGTGGTCGAGGTGATCCCGGACCACGGGACGACCGTGCCGCAGGCAGAGACCCGCACGATCAACCCCTCCGACCCCCGGGGCGTCTGCGTGCGGGTGGAGTTCGGCGAGACCGATGGGCAGTGGTACCACATGGCGGTCAACGGCGAACTGGTCACCCAGGAGACCATCTGGATCCTCTCCGACCCCACCAGCCCGGACACCGGCCGGCTTTGCTATGACCCACCGGAGGGGCTGCCGGTCGGCCGCGTGGAGGCTGCCGTCAGCGTGCGCGACCCGATGAACCTGGATGCGCCGCCGCAGGAGGTGGTGGGCTGGGTCTTCGAAGTCGTGGAGTAATCCACCCCGTTTAGTTCGACTTGCGCTCGGCGATCCGGAAGGCGGAAGTCCGCTCGCGCGCGAATTCGCCTTCGCCGGCAATGACGCGGAGCTGGTAGCCGCCCATTGTCTTGAAGTTCAGCCCCAGGTTCACGGCCATTTGCGATAGCTGGCGGCTGCCGGCCGGAAGGCTGGCGGGGCGCCCCACCTGCATGGTGCCCTCGATGCGCGCCAGCACCTGGCCGTCGTCGTCTTCGATCGTGGCGCGCACGGGGAATGGCTGGTTCGTCTCGTCCCAGTCGAGTGAGACGCCGATGGCGACGGCGATGCGCACCTGGGTTGGCACTTCGCGCACGTAGTAGGTATCCCAGCCACCACCCATCAGGTAGAGCTTGCCGTTGACGATCTCCGCGTAGTCCGCGAGCAAGGCGTGTTGAATTTCCATCGCCAGCATCCTACCCCATCGGGGCCTTCGCAGGCGCCCTTTCCGGCGCCGCTTTCATGCATCGTGCGAACGGCATACATTGCGTGCATGGCCTTCGTTGGGGCACCCGGGGAACGCATCGCCTATCACATCTACGAAGGCCCGTTTGGCGCACCCCCGCTGCTGCTGATCCACGGCTTCACCGCCAGCGCCGCCTCCTTTCTTTCGAACATTGCCGGGCTGCGAGAACACTTCACGGTCATCACCTGCGACCTGCTCGGCCACGGCGACTCCGACGCGCCGGAGGACCCCGCGCTCTATGGGCCGGGCTTCGCCGTCGACCGCATCGCCGACCTGCTGGACGAACTGGATTACGACGACGTGCTGCTCTGCGGCCATTCCCTGGGCGCCGCGCTCGCGCTGCGGTTCGCGCTCGACCAGCCGCACCGCGTGGCCGGGCTTATCCTCATCAACTCCAACTCTGCCGCGGGCACGCCGGAGTGGCGCGAAAGCGCCCGGCCGGGTTTGCTGGCCCTGGCCCGGCAGGTGCGGGAGCAGGGCCTCGATCCGCTGCGAGATTCGCGGCTGTTCCCGGCCGCGAGCCGCCGCCTGCCGCCCGAGGCGCGCGAACAGCTCACGCGCGACTTCGACCGGCTCTCGCCCGAGGGCGTGGCCGGCACCGCCGAGTCGCTCACCGCCGACGTGAACGCCTGGGAGCGGCTGCCGGAACTGCGGGTGCCCACGCTTGTGGTCATCGGCGACCGCGACCAGAACTTCGTCGACGCGGCCCCGGCCTTCCTGGAACGCCTGCCAGCCGAATACACGCGCTGGATCGTGCTCGAAGGCGCGGGCCACGCAGCTAACCTGGAGGCGCCGGGCGAATTCAATGCCGCCGTCGCCGCCTTTGCCGAGGAAATCGGCTATGTCATGTTGCCGCCGTCGGCGCGGCGGCGCGCGCTGAACACCGGCATGATGGTGCTGGGAGCGGCTCTGGTTTCCGGTGGCATTGGCCTGCTCGTCGCTGCATTCCTCGTTGATGGCGGCTCGCAGGATACCTCGCCGGAGGCGATCGCCGGCGGGCCCACCCCCACCCCGTTTGAGCAGGTGGCTGGCGAGCGCACTCCCGGCCCGGATGACCCGGGTGGCGTGATGGACGCCACGCCCGAACCGACGCCGACGACACCCTTCGACGACGCGACTCCTGATGACGCCGAGATTCCGAGCGATGAGGAGATCGCAGACACGCCAACTCCCGCCGAGGGCGGCGCCCTTCCGGCACCCACACCAACCCCGACTTCTGTGCCGCCCACGCCGACTTCCCCGCCTCCAGCGACGCCGACGCCAACCTCCCCGCCACCGGCGACGCCCACCCCGACGCCTACGCCGGTGCAGGAAACGCCGACTCCCCAGCCCCCGACCCCCACACCCACACCGGCGACCCCCACGCCAACCCCTGGACTTGAGACGCCGACGCCGACTCCTGCCGTCGATACGCCAACGCCAGAAGGGGCTCCTGGCGACGATTCAGCGTAATTGGTTGACCCGCGCAGCCTAGCGGCGGTGGGCCAGCCAGAGGCCGGCGGCCATGGCCGCGGCGGCGCCCAGGAAGAACAGCCATGCGCCGTAGAGCGTGAGCCAGGCGCTGAAGAAGACCAGCGCGATGCCCGCGGCGCCCCAGAGGCGCCCGGTTTGCTCCATCCCTGCCCGCACGAGCGCGACCCCGCGCAGATAGACCAGCAGGCCGAACAGCGCGGCCACGATGGTCAGGATCAGAAAGGGGTCGAGTTCCTCCATGCAGCGCTCCGCGAAGACGTGTCACCAGCGTATAGCCTCGCGGCCCTGGTGACTCGCCCTTCGCGGCGGTGCAGCTTCAGCCGGGTAGCGCTTAACGCGACTGGGTCACCCGCTCCTCGGGAATCCATGCGCCGTGGAAGCCGTAAGGCACGCGTTGCGGCAGCGGCACCCGCGCCACGGGCTCCGATTCGACGTCCTGCGCGTTGATGACCACGAACTCGCTGTCGCCCGAGTTGTGGTCGTAGACGTAGGTCATCAACCAGCCGTCATCCTCGGCTGTCGCGCCTTCGCGTGGCACGAACACCGCTTCGCCGCCGTAGCGCCGGCTGCCGTGGTGGTGGAACCGGCTCGTTTCTTTCTCCAGGTCGTACTTCAGCACGCCGTCCGACTGGGGCATGCCGCTCCCGTCGAAGCGCGCGACATAGCCGAAGCGGGTCTTGTAGCCCACTTCGAAGTCGTTCACCCGCGGGAAGTCGCCGGTCGCGTCGTCCAACCGGCCTTCCTTCACGTCGCCGGTCGCCAGGTTGAAGCGCCAGCGGTAGAGCGTCTGCTCGCTGTCCCGGTCGATCAATGGTTTCGTCTCCGGGTTGAGCGCGGTCCTCGAATCGAGCGCGCCGAGGTCCACCGAATTCATCCGGCAGCCGTCGAGCACAACCTCGTCACCTTCCTCAAAAGCGTTCAACACGTGGAACACGTAGCAGGCGGGCGATTCGAACCAGCGCACCCGGTCGCCGGATGCGCGTCGCGGCAGCAGGCCGAACTGCGAGGGCCGGTCGCGGTCGAAATAGAGTGGGTTCTCGCCCTTCATCGCCCGCTCCATGCTGAACACCAGTGGCAGGTTCATGAAGATGCTGTAGCGCTCTGTCACGGCGAAGTCGTGCATCATCACGCCCACGGGCAGCTCGATCGGGGTCGTGTGGACGATCTCGCCCTGGGGTGATGCCACCGAGTACTGCAGGAACGGCACCTGCTGCCCGGTGCGCATGTCCATGCCGAGCATGTTGTAGCCGAAGAACATCATTTCGCCGGTCTTCTCGTCCACCTTGGGGTGCGCGGTGAAGGCGTGGACCAGCGATCCGCCGTAGTTGTAGCGTCCGCAGGTCTCCAGGCCCGGGAGCGCGATATGGTGGGGGTCGCCCCCTTCCCAGAGCGCGAGCAGCCGGCCATCGTGCCACACGAGCGCGGTGTTGCCCTGGTTGGCCGGGTTGGGTCCGGCCGGATTGTCGGGATCGGGCGGCCCGCCAAGGGTGCTGGGCCAGAGCGCCCGCCCGGCTTCGTTTTCGCGCCGCCAGCGTTCTGTCTGCACATAGCGGTTGCGGTAGCTCACATTGCCGTCTTTGATGCGGACCCCGTGGAGCATGCCGTCGCCGCCAAACCAGTGGTAGCCCTTGATGGGGTCGAACTGCGGGTTTGGCCCGTTGCGGACGAACATGCCTTCGAGCCCTTCCGGCAGCTCGCCGATGACCTTCAAGTCCTCAGCGGTGACTTCCTCGCGGACGGGGCCGAAGTTCCCTTCCAGGTAGGGGCTGCTTACGCGTTCATGCTGCATGACCATGTGCTCTGCTCCTTCCCGCACAGGGCGGCGAAATCCCGTGCCCTGGCGTGCGGGAAGTGGAACAGATCGCGGAAAGTTTGCCAAGTAGTGCCAGCGGGAGCTGCGCTTACCAGCGGCGGCTGCGGGCGCGCCGCGCGCGGATCACTTCGGCCAGGCCCTGCCCGATGAGCGCGAAGGCGCCCAGGATCATGAAGAAGCCGAGCTGCGTCCCGGTCGAGGTTGCGAAGCCGCCGGCCATGAGGATGGCGACCCCGCCCCACATCATGAGCTGCCCCTGCGGGCCTTCGGCCCGGCCGCGCACCAGCATCACGCCGCGGATGAAGAGCAGCACCCCGGCGACAAGCGCGACAATCGCGGCCACGAGTTCGACGGACATCTGCCGCACCCTACCAGATCCTGGGCTTAGGGCTCACACACGCCGCTCCCCACCGCCACTCTCCGGACAGCAAGGTGCATGCGCTGACGGCCACCATGTATTGACGTGATGTCATGCCGGTGCCTACGTTTGAACCACTCTGGCCCGGCGCCGCCTGGCCCGAAGCGTCGATCTCGCCTCTCCCGGAGGGTGGATATGGAAGACCAAAGGCTCGAACATGTGTCATCCCGCGACGGAACCCGGATCGCCTATTGGACCAGTGGGCAGGGGTCCTCGCTCGTGGTTGTCCACGGTGTGCTCGCCGACCACAGCCGCTGGGACGTGATGCGGCCCTGCCTGGATCCTCGGGTCACGCTCCATGCCGTCGATCGCCGTGGCCGGGGTGCGAGCGGCGACGCACCAGAGTATGACGTTGGGCGAGAATTCGAAGATGTCGCGGCAGTGATCGATGCCGTCGCGGCGGCGTCCGGCTCACCGGTCGATGTCTATGGCCACTCCTCCGGCGCCTGTTACGTGATGGGAGCGGCCCGGCTGACCTCGAACATCCGGCGCATGGCGCTCTATGAGCCGCCGGCTTCGGGGGCAAAGCTCTTCCCACCGGGCCTGGCAGAACGGCTCAGCGCGTTGTTGGATGCAGGAGACCGCGAGGGCGTGGTGGAGACCTTCTGCCGCGAGGCGCTGCAGATGTCTGACAGCGACATTGCAGCCTATCGGAGCCAGCCGTCCTGGGCTGGACGCATCGATGCCGCACACACGCTACCGCGGGAAATCAACGCCGCACCCGAAAAGCTCTTCGACCCGGCCTGGGCCGCCACGATCGATGTCCCGGCCCTGCTGTTCGTGGGCGAGCAGACGACTCCCGGCTTTAAGGCTGATGCCGAGAAAGTGGCGGGGACGTTGCCCAATGTCCGGACTATTGTGGTGCCCCGCCAGGGACACACCGGCGATGCCATGGCGCCATCATGGGTGGTGCAAAAGATGCTTGGCTTCTTCCGCGAGTGACACTACGCCCCAGGTTTGCGGGCGACGACGCGCACGAAACCGACCGACCGCCCCGCGTCTTCGGCCAGCTTTACGGCCCAGGCCGCTGATCCTTCGCGCCACTCCGCCGGGCCCTCGATGGCGGTCAATTGCTCCCAGCGCAGCCAGTGGAGCCAGCCGTCGGGGAGCATATCGGCATGCTCAACGTGCACTTTGCGTGTCTTTTCCCAGTGCTTCCGCCACCACTCCGGACTGTGGAACGAATGGTAGTCCCACTCCCATTCGTCTTTCAGGTGCGCGGGGACCGTGCCTTCTGCCTCATCCGTACGCGCTGGCACGGCAATGCCGAGACGTCCGCCTGGCCTGAGGAACTGGATGAGATAGCCAAGGTAGAGGTCGTCCGTGCCGAAATAGTGGTACGCGTCCAGGCTCACGATCGCGTCGAAATAGCCGTGCGCGAACTTCAGGTCATGCGCTTCGGCGTGCACCGGCATCACCGTCGCTTCTAGTCCTGCTTCCACTACGCGCTGCCAGTTGTCGTGCGGCTGCACCCAGAGGTCGGCGGCCACAACCTGCACGCCGAATTCCCGGGCCAGGAATATGGACGTTATGGCCCGCCCGCAGCCCAGGTCCAGCACACGCATGCCCGGCGCCAGCTCCAGCACTTCACTGAGCGACTCGGCGAGCCACAGGGGGTTCGGCCCCATGGCGTTCTGGAACTGCCACTCGAGGTCGTAGTTCGCCGCCCGGGGAAACTGCGGGTGGATGAGTTTCTCGGCGAGCAACGTCTGGCGAGAGGAGGAGCTGGTCACGCGCTGGAGTGTTGCCGCATCGGGGCGCCGGGGTCAACTATCCGCCGGATTGCGGATTCCCCGGCGATGGCGAAGTGCTGCGGCTCCCTCGCGGACCCTGTGTGGCCCGCGCAAGCGCGTCCCGTATGGCCCGGCGTCCGCGGTCGACGACCGATGGGTCGCGGTGGAGCATCGAAAGATAGTTCGCCAGTTCCATCGCGGCGTGCAGCTCGAAGGCGAGCTGCAGCGGGTCCGTGGCCGGGTCCAGCTCCCCTCTTTCGATGGCGGTCTCGATCATCCCTGCGACCATGCCCAGCCAGCCGCGTTGATTGGACTCCATCTGGTCGTGGACGGGCCCCGACTGCGCGTCGAACTCCGCCAGCAGGTGGGCGAAGAAGCAGCCGCCGGGAAAGACGCGCCGCTCCACGTATGACAGGTAGGCCTCGCACAGGGCTTCGAGCTGCGCGAGACCCTCGGGCGCGGAGAGCCCCGGAGTAAGCACCTCGCGCTCGAATATCTCCCCGGCCGCGTCGACTGTCTCCTCCTGGAGACGCTCCTTCGAGCGGAAGTGAGCGAAAACGCCGCTCTTGCTGATGCCAAGCTCCCGCGCGAGCCGCCCGATGGTGAGGCTGTTCAAGCCTTCAATCGAGGCCAGGCGGATCGCCGCATCGAGGATGGCGGCATGGGTCTGCTCGCCGTCGGAACGGCGTCTCGGTTCCTCGGTGTCCAGTTCCTGGTCTTGCATGTTGACAAGATAGCACGACCGTGCCAGTTTAGTTCGCACGGTCGTGCTATTTAATCGCAAAGGCCGTAACCACGCCCACGAAGGAGGGACCCGCATGACGACATTCGTACTGGTGCACGGAGGATGGGGAGGCGGCTGGGAGTGGACCCCAGTCGCCCGCAGGCTGCGGCAGCGCGGCCACCAGGTGTTCACGCCCACGCTGACCGGCCTCGGCGAAAGAGCGCACCTGTGTCCTTCAGAAGTCACGCTTTCAGACCACATCCAGGACGTGGTCGCAGTGTTCGAGTTCGAAGAACTCAGCGACGTGGTCCTGTGTGGTCATAGCTACAGCGGCATGGTCGTTACCGGCGTCGCCGACCGCATCCCGGAGCGAATCCAGCTCCTGGCCTACCTGGACGCCTTCGCGCCGAACGACGGCGAATCGCTCTACGACCAGGAACCGGACTTCACCGATGCGCTCTTGCAGGTGGCCAGGGAGCGGGGCGACAACCGCACGCCGATTCCTGAGGAATTGCTCCCTCCCGAGCAAGCGAGGGATGAGACCATCGCACGCTACGTCGATCGCCTCCGGCCGCAATCGGCCAACACCTTCACCGAACCGGTCCGCCTGTCCGGCGCAATCGACCAGGTACCGCGGGCCTATGTGCTCTGCACTGGCTACGAAGATTCCGTGATGGGCCGCTATGGCGAGCGCGCGCGGGCCGAAGGCTGGCTCTACCGCGAACTGGAAACCGAACACGACCTCCAGCTGTTCGACCCGGACGGCACGGTCGACGTGCTGGACGACCTGGCAAAGGTGGCTGTGTAGTTCACATTCATGCGCCTGGCCACGATCTATTGACAACGGCGTTGCACCGGGTAGGCTGCCGGGCCAAGGCGGTGCTGGACGGCCCCGTCCGAGCGCACCAGGGAGGGGGAAACATGGCAGCCGAAAGGATCCACCGGGTCAGGTCAGCCGACGGCACCGAGGTTGCCGGCCGCGTCCAGGGCGAAGGGCCGCCGCTGGTCTTCCTGCCCGCTGGGCCCGGGACCAGCGAGGCAAGCTGGCGCCACGTGGTGCCGCACCTTGCCGGCAGCTTTGCCTGCTACATGGTGGACACCCGGGGCCGCGGCCTGAGCGCCCCGTCGGACGACCACCGCCCGGAGCGTCTCTGCGAGGACGTCGTCGCGTTCGTGCGGAGACTGGGGACACCCGCTGGCATCGTCGAGTGGGGCTCGGACCTGTGGGGGCGAGTCGCGGTCGCGGCCGGCGATGCCGTGTCAGGCGTCGCCATCTATGACACGGGAGTCGACGCGGTGATGGACCCGGCTATCGCTCCACAGTTCGGCGAAGTCATCGGCGGCGTCGCCGAGCGGGCGGGGCAGGGGAAATTGGAGGAGGCCGCCGAATTCCTCATCGAGCGCAGCCACTTGCTCTACTCCGAAGAGGACTACTACGCCGAGGCGGCGCCGCGTTTCTGGCGCGAGGCCGTCCCGAATATCCCGGTCTTCGTGCAGGAGTTGATGCTTGCGGGCGAAGCACCGGCGGGTGCAACCGGCGACCCGGAGACGCTCGCTCGCGTACAGGCGCCTGTCTTGCTCATGCGCGGCGCGCGGTCGAACGAGTGGTTCCGGAAGAGCATCGACTACCTCGCCGGGCATCTCCCGGATGCGGCGGTACGGGACATCGATGCCGCGCACTTTGGCCCCTACCTCGCGCCGGAAGAGGTCGCGCGCGAAATCAGCGGGTTCTTCACCGCCGCGCTGCCGCGAGCCTGAGCAGCCCCGAAAACAGGCCCGCGCCGTGGTGGCCCTGGGGCGCATGAGTGGCCGTGCCCGGTGGCCCTCTTCCCTCTTCGCTCTTCACTCTTCACTCTTATCCCATGACCGGCCACGGCATCCTCACCGTCACCTCGCCCGACCGCCCGGGGCTGGTCGCTGCGGTCACCTCCATGCTCGCGCTGCACGGCACCAACATCGTCGAAGCGCAGCAGCACAGCGAGCCCGACACCGAACGCTTCTTCATGCGCGTCGAATTCCAGCCGCGCGGCGCCAGCTTCGATGCGCTCTCCGCCGGGATGGAAGCCCTGGCCGCGCAGTACGACATGGAGTGGCGCCTGCGCTCCACCGATGAGCCGCGCCGCTTCGCCATCCTGGTCTCGAAGTACGACCACTGCCTGCTCGACCTGCTCTGGCGGCAGCGCGCCGGGGAGATCCGCGCCGATATCCCGCTCGTCGTGTCAAACCACCCGGACCTGCAATCCGTGGTCGAAGGCTTCGGCATCCCCTATGTGCACACGCCCATCACCCCGGACACCAAGGCCGAGCAGGAGCAGAAGCAGCTCGATTTGCTTCGCGAGCACCGGGTCGACTTCGTGGTGCTCGCGCGCTACATGCAGGTGCTGTCGCCGGTCTTCCTGGCAGGCTATCCGCTGCAGGTGATCAACGTGCACCACGGGCTGCTGCCGTCATTCCCCGGCGGCAAGCCCTACCACCAGGCGCGCGAACGCGGCGTCAAAGTCATCGGCGCGACGGCGCACTACGCCACCGAAGAGCTGGACGACGGCCCCATCATCGACCAGGAAGCGGTGACCGTGACCCACCGCGAGAGCGTCGCCGAGCTCATCC
>SLAK01000204.1 GCA_007126855.1 Dehalococcoidia bacterium
CGCCGAACCATTCGTCGTATTCCACGCCCAGGTTCCGGAGGCTCCGGCGAATCTGGTCGACCATCAGGTCCATACCGAGGCGCTGGAGTCCCTCGGGCATCGGCTCGCCTTCGGGCCGGAGCAGACTGTCGCCGTGCGTGTCCCGGACGGCCTTCGCCAGGTCCACCATGTACTCGCCGGGGTAGCCGTCTTCAGGGATGTCGACATCCCGCCCGAAGAGCTGCTGGTAGCGGGCGTAGAGCGTTTCGGCGAAAGTGTCGGTCTGTGTGCCCGCGTCATTCACATAATATTCGCGCTCGGTCTCGTAGCCCGCGGCTTCGAGCACGCTGGCGAGCGAATCGCCGATGGCCGCGCCGCGCCCGTTGCCCACATGGAGCGGGCCCGTGGGATTGGCGGAGACGAATTCGACCTGGGCCTTCTTGCCCGCGCCGATGTCCAGGTCCGCGAAGGCGGGGCCCTGGTCGATGATGGTGTTGACCTGCTGTTGCAGGAAGCTGTCGCTGAGCCGCAGGTTGATGAAGCCCGGTGGCGCCACTTCAGGCGGCAGGATGGCCGCATCCGCCGGGACGCGCCGCGCAAGCGCTTCGGCGATTTCCAGCGGCTTCTTCATGGCGCTACGGGCCATGCGCATGGGCAAAGTTGTGGCGAAGTCGCCGTGAGCGGGATCCTTTGGCCGTTCGATGGGCACGGCGGGCACGGCCACATCCGGCAGTTCGCCAGCGGCGATGGCCTCGTGCACAGCGGTGGCAAGAAGCTGTTCGAGATGCGGGCGGATGTGGCGTGCGTCGACCATAGGCTTACAGCCTAGACTTCTGCGGGGCATTGGAGAAGCAGCGCCCGGTTAAGTCCGGTCGTTGAACGGAAACTCGCCCCGTTGCGCGAGCGAAGCGACGGCTGCGGCGGCCTGCTTTGCCTGGTCGACTATGTAGCCGGGATAGCCGTACTGCCGCCGGTGCTCTTCGAATTCATCAGAGTCCAGCAGCTCGATGCAGCCGTCGGGCCGCACGGCGACATCAAGGTCCAGGTCGACGTAATTGAGCTGGCTGCCTTCCAGCACGGGAGGCGTGGTGACGTTGCAGTACCAGAGCGCGACGCTGCACTGTGGCCGTGCGAGGCGGAAAACATTGAACCACCGGTCGCGCCAGAAGTAGACGCAGCTGTCATACGGTGACCGGAATTCGCCGCGGCTCGTGTAGATAGGCGTGCGCGCACGGTAGCGCGCAATCAGCAGGTTGCCGTCATCGGAAACGACTGTGAACGGTTGGATCCAGTGCGCCGTGCCGTCATATTTCGTTGCGCGAAGCAACATCCGGCTCCCGGGACTGGCTTTGGTCCTTTTCTCCTGCGCCATCCTCGAATCATACAAAGGCGACGACGGATTAACGTATCCTCTTACGTGAACTTGCACGACAGCTTCGCATCACGGCAATGGTTGAACGCTATTGTACGGCTAGCCGTTGGAGAAAACCAGCCCTGCAACGATGCCTGCGACGATGGCAACAGCCCCGAGCACCGCGGCCGCGCCGATCTGGAAGCTGGTGAAGCGCTCGTCGACATCGTAGTGTATCGGCGCTTCTTCCGGGTTCGCCGGGGGGTGTGAATCTGCCATGGCTTGCTGCTCCGCTGATCGGGATGCTGCTGCATATTCTGGCCGCAATTGGCCTTCCGCGCATCCGGCGGGTGCGAGCCGCGGGCAGCGGGGTTCCTGCCTAGCGCATCCAGGCCACGCGGAGGTCGCGTTCAGCAAGCAGCAGGCCCACGCGCTTTTCCTCGAGCGGGTGAACGATGCGCTCTTTCCTCTGCTGCTTCGGGGCCTTGCGCTCTACTTCCGCCCGGAACTTCTGCTCCTCAGACGGTTCCGCCTTCATGCGATCAAGGCGGAGGGACTGTGCCATGGTGTGAGCATCCATGTCGAACCTCGTTCCACTGTTTGTGCATATCTTCACAAAGTTCGGCAGCGAGGTCTGTAAACCGGTCAACATAAGCGTGAAGCCAGGCCTTACAGAGCACGGCGGGCAGGCGACCATAGAGAAAACAGGTAGCCATCGGGCCCCAGGACCTGGCACTCCATGTAGCCGTTGTCGTAGTAAGGCGCGTACATGGTCTGGCCCCCAAGGTGCAGCGCGCGCCGGTAAGCAGCCTCGGCATCTTCCACGAGCACCCGCATTTCCGCCCCGATGCCCCGCGCCAGCCCTTCCCGCTTCAGCGCGTCGTACCAGGGATGGCCGCGGTAGGCTTCATCGGCGTGCACCATCACGTTGACTGTGCCGTCGCCCAGGGACGCATAGCCGGGGTGCTGTTCCTCCAGCTCCATGCCGGCGACTTCGACAAGGAACCGGGCCATCGCCCCGACGTCTGTAGCCCAGAGAATGAGGCTGAAGCGGGAGCCTGCCACTGCTGACCTCCAATCCCCCGCCGAAGCCAGTCCTATAACTTTTCGTCAAGTGTCAATTTACACAAATAGACATAACTAATCACGAGACCGGAACTTGGGCAGGGCAACATCCTCATGCCGCTCCCAGGTTAGCTCGACCGGCATGTCCACCCGCACTTCGCGGCCGTCCAGGTCCACGATGTTGGTCGGGAGCCTCGGGCCCTCTTCGAGCTCGACGATCGCAAGCGTATAGGGCACTTCTTCGGCGAATGCCGGGTGGTAAACCTGGTGCATGCGCCCAAAGGAGCGCACGGTCCCGCGTCCGCTTGCGGGCGTCCATTCAAACTTGGCCGAAAGGCAACGGTCGCAGTGCTGGCGTGATGGCAGGCGGAAGCCGCCGCAGTCCGAGCACTTCATCAGCAAGAGCTTTCCTTCGAGTGTCGCCTTCCAGAAGGGTTCGGACGTCTCGTCTGGTTCGGGGATGGGTTTGGGTGCAGTGGTAGCTTCAGTCATGGTCAGTTCCGGTGTGGGCTTAGGATGAGGGCGGCGTGGTAGGACAGGGAGCCTCCGTTGCCGGTGCAGAGGATGAGGTCGTTCTTTGCCTGGCGTTCGCCGCCGTGGCCGCGGCCCTGGATGACGGCCTCGCTCAGCGGGGTCATGCCCCACATGTAGTAGGCGGACAGCTCGCCGCCGCCGGTGTTCGTCGGGAGGCTGCCGCCGGGGCCAAGCTTGCCATCTTCGACGAAGGGGCCGCCTTCGCCCTTCTTGCAGAAACCGTAGTCCTCAAGGGTGACCAGGACGGTATAGGTGTAGCAGTCGTAGAGCTGGCAGGAGCTGATGTCGTCCGGACCGGCGCCGGCCATGGAGAACGCTGTCTTGGCGGCGATCTTCGCGCCCGTTTCCGTCTCCCAGTCGGATCCGGCACGGCTGAAATCGCCCGGGTGCCCCTGGCCCATGCCCTTGATGTACACGGGCGGCTGGGCCATGTCTTTGGCGATGTCGGCCGGGCTAACCACGACGGCGATTGCGCCATTCGAGACCAGGCAGCAGTCGAGCAGGTGCAGCGGCTCCACGATCCAGCGCGAGTTGTGATAGTCCTCGAGCGTGATGGGCTCGCGCATCTGCGCCTGCGGGTTTTGGGTGGCCCACTGGCGCTGCGCCACGGCGATGGCGCCAAGCTGGTCGTGCGTGGTGCCGTAGAGCGCCATGTGCCGGCTGGTGGCCAGGGCGTATTGCGTGTTCGGCCCGAAAAAGCCCGCGGCGGGGGCCAGGCCGGCCATGCCCTTTGGCCGCGGTGGCAGGCGGTTTGCGCCGCCGTAGGCCGCGCCAGTGCGGCTGCCATCCTTGAGCGGCGTGTCGGCGAATACGCAGACGACGTGTTTCGCCATGCCAGCGTTGATGGCCATGGTCGCGTACTGGACCATTTGGGCTGCGGTCGAACCGGCCCCGTTCATGTGGTTGAGCAGCCGCAGGTCGGCCATGCCCAGGTAGTTTTGCAGGCCGAGATTGATGCCCCCGCCCGTGAACCCGGTGATGCCCGGGTTAATCAGCAGTCCGTCGATGTCGTCTTTCTTCAAGCCGGCGTCCGCGATGGCGTCCCGGACAGCGTCGGCCGCGAGTTCGTTCGCGCTCTTGTAGATGCGGCCCATGGGCGTCATGCCGAGCCCTGAAATGGCCGCAACACCGCGCAAAGGGTGACCCATAGTCTCTCCTCCAGGTTCTCGCCCGATTCTAGGCTGGTTGGTTCGCGGGCGATAGCGCCGTCGCCGCCGGGGCAGGTGTCAACGCAGGGGCGGCGGGCCGTCACACAAAGAACGGCCGCCCCGGTTGCCGGGACGGCCGCACGAGGGGATCCGATGCGTTGGCGTCAGGCCTGCTGCGACTCGGTGGCAGACTCTTCGATAAGCACCTGCTTGTCTTCCAGGGCCTTGGTCAGGCCATGCTCCTCGCCAATGAGGCGGATGAAGTCGCGGATGGGGGGCGACATGATCCGGTTCTTCAGCACGTGCAGACCAACCTCGCGCTCGGCCGGTTGTTCGATATCGGAGAGCCTTATCGGCACCAGGTCGCCGGCGCGCGCTTCGCGCCGGATGGACATCTCGGGCAGGATGGCCACGCCCAGGCCCGCTTCGACCATGTGCTTGATGCCTTCCATGGAGTCGATCTCCATGACCGACTCAGGCGCCACGCCGGCGCGGAGGAAGGTGCCATAGACCAGGCCGTGGTAGCTGGAGTTGCGGTCGAAGAAGATGAAGGGTTGCTCGGCCGCCTCCGCCAGCGTCACGCCGTCGCGCTTCGCGAAGGGGTGGCCCGGCGGCACCACCAGGGTCAGCACGTCGTTATAGATGTGGATCGATTCCAGCTCCGAATGCTGCGTGAGCCGGCAGATCGCAATGTGGATGAGGCCCGCGAGCAGGCGCTCCACGATGTCTTCGGTCTGCCCCATGCTCATGTGCACATGCACACCGGGGCGCATCTCTCGGTAGCGCTTCATGGTCTCCGGCAGCAAGTAGGTGCCGATGCTGGAGCTGGCGCCGATGCGGATGTTGCCAACCTCGCCGTGGCGCACAGCGTCGATCGCGTCGGCGCCTTCCTGGACGGCGGTGAGCGCGCGCTGGGCATGGGGGATGAACGCCAGGCCGGCGTCGGTCAGGCTGACGCTGCGGCCGCTGCGCTCGAAAAGGCGCTCGCCAAGCTCGCGTTCGAGTGACTGGATCCGCGCGGTGACCGAGGGTTGCGTGAGAAAGAGTGCTTCAGCCGCCCGGCTGAATGAACGGTGATGTGCGACCTGCAAGAACGCTTCGAGTTGTGCTAATTCCACGACTGTGTCTCCCGGGAAATGCCGGGTATGTCACTTCCCCTTTTCCTGTGATGTGTTGACGTTGCTATCAAACCGCCTCCTGGCGGATTTCTCCTCTGTGGCTGTCGCAGCCGGCGATTCGCTTTGCCGCGGCATCGCCAGTGCCCGGGATGCCACGGGATGGCGCGCACGCCCGGATGCCGGGGCCTCTGCGCGTTCGCGCAACGCCGTCGACTTTAGCACCGGGAATGGTGGTGTCCCACCGGGAGCGGGCTGCCGTGTGTGAGATCCCTCGCGCAGCCGGCCACGGCTTGTTTCCGCAGTGGCCGGGGCATACTGAGCCAGCTTGCCGGCGCCCGGGGGCTCGAGGCACGTATGCGGCACAGAAAAAGTGTAGCACGTGTTCAGTTTTGGCTCGCTTTTTCTGACTTTCAGGCGGGAACCCAGGTCGAACCCCGCGGCAGACTCTCGCGCTCTTCGCTCCAGAAGGCGCCGTTTGGCGCGGTCGACCGTTCCGGTGGGCGAAGGTCGCCCTGCAATGCGGTGAGCACCTCGCCCCACTGCGTCGCGAACACCACCGTGGGCTCGACGCGCTCGCGAAGCTCCTCCACGCCCATGCTGTCGAGAAAATGGCGTCCGAAGTAATCGAGCGCCGGCCGCGGCAGGATCAGCAGGTCTGTGCTCACCCTGCCCGCCTGGCGCACGATGTCGCCGCCGCACAGCAGGCCGCTGACGTTCACCCGCTCGCCGAAGACGGTGTTGGCGATGGGCACGACTTCGACATGCGCGCCGGTCAGCTCGCCGAATTCGCGGGCGATCTCGCCCAGCACGGGCGCGATCATGGTGCCGCACGCAATGGTGGCCGAGCGCCCGTCGAGCCGGATGCCCTGGCGGCGGATGCGGCTGCGCGTGCGCGCCCAGCTATCGAGCATTGTCCGGACCATGCCGATGCCGTTCTCGTACTGCCCGAATCCGTCGTAGGTGCTGGCGCCCGGCACGCGCCTGCCGGCGGTCACATAGTACTCATCGCTGCACTGCGCGATGGTGCGGCCGTAGCGCGCCCGGAACTCGCGCTGGAGGGGCGCCAGCAGAGTGGTCACTTCTCGCGCGTACTCGGGCGTTGGCCGCGCCAGGTCGATGCCATCGCGCTCCCGCGCCCACTCCTCCAGCTTCGGACTCGCGCCGACGGGCACGACGGAGACGGTCTGCACGACCGGGTGCAGCGCCGCCAGGTCGCGCACCGAGCGCTCCAGGTGCACGCCGTCGTTCACCCCGGGGCAGAGCACGATCTGGGTGTGGACGCGCACGTCCAGCTCGCCGAGCCGCCGTAGCTGTTCCAGGATGTCCGGAGCGCGCTTGTTCCCGAGCATCGACCGGCGCAGCTCAAGCTCGGTGGCGTGGACGGAGACGTTGAGCGGGCTGAGCCGCTGGTCGGCGATACGCTGCCAGTCGTCCTCGGTCAGGTTCGTAAGGGTGACGAAGTTGCCATGGAGGAAGCTGAGGCGGTAATCGTCGTCCTTCAGGTAGAGCGACTTGCGCATCCCGCGAGGCAGGCCCTTGAGGAAGCAGAAGAAGCAGTTGTTGTTGCAAAGGATGACGTCGTCCCAGGTGGCGTGCTCGAATTCGAGTCCGAGGTCTTCGTCGGGGTCCTTCTCAAACAGGACATAATCGCTGAGCCCGACGGCCTTCTCGAATAGAATTGGGACTTCTTCGTCGGCCTGGTAGAACTGCACGTCGATGACGTCGCGCGGTGTGTGCCCGGCGATGGTCACGAGCCGGTCGCCCGCTTCGATGCCGGCCGATTCGGCGAGCGAGCCCGGCCGTACGCCCGAGACCAGGCCGGCGTGGGAATTGCGTTTGGCGGTTGCCGATTGTTGATTCACGATTGGCAGCTCCGGGCATGTGTCCCGGTCAAGGTAAGGATTGCCTGGTGCTATGCAGCAAGGAGTTCACGCAGACGCGTCTCGACTTCGTCGATGGAGGAATCCGGTGTTGATGCCCCGGCGGTAAGGCCGATCCGCTCCACTCCATTGAACCAGTCTTTCTGCAATTCGTCCGGTGCTTCGATGTGGTAGGCGCGGCAACCCTGCTCCTCGGCGACTTCGCGCAGGTGCCTGGTGTTGGCGCTCTTCTTGCCGCCGACGACGACCATCACGTCGACATCCTTCGCGAGGCGGGCGGCGGCTTCCTGTTGGCCCGTGGTTGCGTGGCAGAGCGTGTTCACCACGTGGAACTCGAAGTTGTGGTCGCGCTGCAGCAGCATCAGGTTGCCGACAAACTTCGCGAAATCCTCCACCTTGTGCGTCGTCTGCGCCATTAGGCCGACCTTGTTGGGGAAGCCGCCGGGGAATTCTTCGATGAGCCGCTTCAGGTCGGCCAGCTCCGGCGACTGGACGATGGTGGCGTGGGACTTGCCGTGTGCGTCGTAGGTCCAGCCGAGAATGCCGCGCACTTCCTTGTGCCCCGGGTCGCCCAGGATCAGCAGGTGCCAGCCTTCGCGGACGAACTTCTGCCCGTAGCGCTGGGCGCGGGTCACGATGGGGCAGGTGGTGTCGATAACTTCGAGGCCGCTGGACTCCAGCTCCCGCACCACACGCTCGCCCACACCGTGGGCAGTGATGGCCACCCGGCCCTTCGAGACCCGTTCGGCAGTCGCCTTGCCGATGTCACCTTCCAGCTCGTCCGGTCCCGGGAGCTGGTGGACGCCGGAAGTGCCCAGCCGGGAGACGACGTGCGGGTTGTGGACGATCTCACCGACGCTGAAGACCGGCGTATCGGGCGTGGCCTCGCCTTCCATGATCTGTACGGCACGCCGGACGCCCATGCAGAAGCCCATCTCACTTGCTCGGAGTATTTTGACCATTCGCGACCTGTTTAACCTCGTCTCCAGTATAGGTGTCGAGGTATTCCGGGGGTAACAGCGCCGCGATCTCCATCATGATGCGCTGCGTGAGCTCGTCGATCTGCTGCTCCGTGGGCTTCTTCACCTGCTCCACGGCGATGGGTTCGCCGAAGCGCGCTTTGATCCTGGGCCGCTGCACAAGGAACAACGGGCTGCGCAGGCGCTCTGTCCCGGTCAGCGTGCAGGGGATAACCGGCACGCCGCTGCGGAGCGCTATCAGCGCTGTGCCGCCGCGCGCGGGGCGGAGTTTGCCGGTGCGGCTGCGCGTCCCTTCCGGGAACATGCCCAGGATCTCGCCGCGGTCGAGACTCCGCTGCGCATTCATCAGCGCGGCCATGTCTGCTTCAAGCCGGCGGACCGGAAAGGCGCCCCACCATTTCGCGCCAACGCCAAGCAGCGGCACCCTGAAGACCTCGGCCTTCGCCATGAAGCGCACATGCCGCTTGAGGGCCGCGGCGGCGAGGATGGGCGGGTCGGCATTGCTCAGGTGGTTGCAGGCGAGGATAACCGCCCCGGAATCCGGGACACGCTCGCGTCCCTCCACCTTCCAGCGCGTCAAGGATACAAGGAGGAAGCGCAGCAGATGAACGCAGGCCCAGTAGAAGCCCGGCGAGTACTGCCGCCGGATCATCGTCCACATTCGATCACCTCGACTGCCCGGGCGACCACCTGCTCGGGCGTAAGCGTTGTCGTATCGATCTCGACGGCATCCGGCGGGCGTCGCAGGCCGCCGCGCGTGCTGTCGACAGTATCGCGCCGGTTGATATCGCCGGAAGCCTGGTCAGGGTCTCGTTGCAGGCCCCATGATCCCGACTGCTCCGCCCGGCGCCGTGCGCGTTCCTCGTCCGACGCAGTCAGGAACAGCTTCACCGGCGCCTCCGGCAACACGGCTGAACCAATGTCGCGCCCGACGACGACCGACGGAGCGCGCTCCGCGATGTCGCGCTGCATGGTCACCATGACCTGGCGCACGCCCGGGATGGCGCTGTACTCGCTCACGGATGCTTCGACGGCGGGTTCGCGCAGGCGGCGCGTGACTTCCTGACCATCGATCCAGATGCGGCTTTCATCCTGGCCCTCTACGTGCATCTCCAGCTCACGCGCCAGGGCCACGCAGGCGTGTTCATCGGCGGCGGGCACCGCGCGTTCGAGCGCGGCCAGGGTGTAGGCGCGGTAGGTGACGCCGGTGTCGAAGAGGCGGTAGCCATAGCGCTTCGCCAGCGCCGCGCCGAGGGTGGATTTGCCGGCGCCGGCAGTGCCGTCGATCGCGATGGGAAACGGCGGCGTCCGCCGTTGGTGGGCAGTGCAGGGCATGGCCGAATCCTAGCCGAAGTTCCGCCTTGGCAGTATCAGGCGCGGCCCGGCGGCGCTCCTTTGGCTGCCGCGTAGAGCGCTGCGACCTCGCTTTCCTTCAGATCGCGGGTTTCGCCGGGGGCGAGCTGGCCCAGGTGCACCGGGCCGATACGCACGCGCCGCAGCGCAACGACCTGCCGCCCCAGCGCCTCCATCATGCGCCGGATCTGGCGCTTCTTGCCTTCTTTCAGCACCACCTGCAACCACGCCTCGCCGTCCGTGCCGGGCGGCGACACGGCCCGCAATGACTGGGCACGCAGGCGTTCGCCCCCGGACTGGATGCCGCGGACGGCGCGCTCCCGGTCCTGCCTCGACAGCGGCCGGTCGATGCGCACCAGGTATTCCTTCTC
>SLAK01000210.1 GCA_007126855.1 Dehalococcoidia bacterium
AGCTTCTGGTCCGGGTCGGCCTGGGCGTCGTTCACCAGCATCATCACCGATTCGGCGTCGACTTCATTGAAGCCTTCATCCAGGAAAATCTTGAGCGGGGTCAGCCCTTCGCTAAAGGGCACTTCGGTTTCGGACTGGCGCGACTTGGTGCGCTTGACGAGGGTGGCGAACCACTTGATGTGGACGGACATCGGGCCTCCAGGCGAGAACGAAAGCTGTGCCCATCATTCTAAACCGCGGCAAAGTCTGCGCGCCGGGCTGGCCAAATGGCGAAAGTGAACGATGATTACCCTGGGACCATGGCGATAATGCGAACATCAGACGGTACTCGACGCATCCAGCGGTGGCATGCGCTGCTGCTCGCCGGGGTGCTGGCGATTGCCGCTACGGCCTGTGGCGGCGAGGCGACAGAGACGGTCACCTTCGCCGACCGCATCCAGGCGGACATCCCGGCCGACATGGAGCGGCAGGACCTGCAGGGCTTTGACTCTGCGGTCGGGCGCTGGTCGAACGGCGAGCTTGAGCTAACCTACGACATCGGGCGCTTCTCCGACCCGCTCGGCTATGGCGACCGTGACGAGTTCCGCATTTCGCTCCTCACCATCTCGGACCGTAGCGCCACGATCGAGTACTTCTACGACACCGAAATGGATAGCGCCCGGCCCTGGATCGCGGCGCTGCATATCCCCGACCTGGGCAACGGCGATGCGCTCACCATGTATGTCCACGCGGCCGACGAAGACGGGCAGGATGCGGCACTACGCATTTTCCGCAGCCTCAAGGTGCTCGACGACGCGTCTTAGACTCCTGCCGCGGCCGCAGGCGCGAACCGCGATGCTTCGTCCCAGTCGTTCGTTGTGAAGATGTCCTCGTCCAGCGGGGAGCGCTGGCCCAGCGCCAGGCGGAACCCGGCGGCGGCGCCGATCATGGCGGCGTTGTCGGTGCAGTATTCGGGCGGCGGGATGCGCACGGGGACCGGGCAGCGCGACCGCAGCTCTTCCCGCAGGCGCGTGTTCGAAGCCACGCCGCCCGCGACCAGCACCTCGGCGACGCCGAGTTCGCGCGACAGGCGCGAAGTTTTCCCTGCGAGCACGTCGACGACGGCCTCCTGGAATTCCCAGGCGATAGTTGGGGTATCGAAACGGCCTTCGCGGACGGTATGGAGCACGGCGGTTTTGAGGCCACTGAAGCTGAAGTCGAAGGTGCCGTGCATCCAGGCGCGCGGCAGGCTGAGCGCGCTGGGGCCGCCAAGCTCGGCCTGTTTCGCCACGTGTGGCCCGCCGGGAAAGGGCAGCCCCAGCAGGCGGCCGACTTTGTCGAAGGCTTCGCCGGCGGCGTCGTCGCGGGTGCCGCCCAGCCGTTCGTACTGGCCGTGGCCGCGCATGAGCACCAGGTCGGTATGGCCGCCGGAGACGACCAGGCAGAGCGCCGGGAAGCGCGGCTCGGGGCCTTCGATCAGCCAGTTGGCATAGACGTGGCCTTCCAGGTGGTTCACGCCCAGGAAGGGGAGGTTGCGGCCATAGGCGATGGCTTTGCCGGCGTTGTAGCCGACGAGCAGCGCGCCGGCGAGTCCTGGCCCGCGGGTGGCGGCGACGGCGTCGATGTCGTCCAGCGTACAGCCGGCGCGTTTCAGCGCTTCTTCGATGACGGGGCGGATCTTGAGCAAGTGCTGGCGGCTGGCGACTTCGGGCACGACGCCGCCATAGCGGGCGTGCAAGTCCACCTGGCTGGCGACGATTGAAGCACGCACGCGGCGGCCGCTTTCGACGACAGCGGCGGCGGTTTCATCACACGAGGACTCAATTGCGAGCACGTTCACTCTTGTAGCGTAGCGCAGGCGCAGGTTAGGGGAGTTTGCGCGCTTGCGGCGGCGTTTGTGGCCGCCTGCTAGTGTTAGTGGAGCACTTTTGGAGGAGAAACAACGTGGTCTGGATAGGTAGCGTTATCATCGCAACCATTGTCTGTGGCGCCGCCTTCCTGGTAGGGCGGGCCATTCGCGCGGAGAGTCAACCGAAGTCTCCTGAAGCTGACCGTGGCCTGCTCATCATGGGCGCCGCGGTGTTGGTCTGGGTCATGTGGGTTGGCCTGCACACCGGCGTGTCGGCGACCCGCCAGGTGGAAGCCGGCCATGTGGCCGTGGTTTATCAGTTTGGTTCGATTGTGGGGCAGCGGGGTGAGGGCCTGCAGTTCATCGCCCCGTGGCAGAGCACGGCCACCGAGAGCATCCGCGTGCAGCGGCATCGCTTCGAGCAGGTGCAGGCCTTTTCGCAGGAAACCCAGGACGTGTTCGTGGTCGCCACGCTGAACTATTCAGTGTCGCCAAGAGCCGTACAGGAACTGTTCCGCGCCGTCGGCCCGAACTGGTTCGACGTGCTGGTGGAGCCGCGCGTCCAGGACTTCTTCAAGCAGGAAGTAGTCCAGTATCAGACCGTGGATGTGGCGCCTAATCGCGAGGTTATCCGTACGGCGGTCCGCGACCGCCTCGCCGAGGACCTGGACCAATGGTCGATTACGGTGAACGACCTGCTGCTCGACGAGGTCGACTTCCAGCCGGACTTCAAGCTCGCGATCGAGCAGAAGCAGATCGCGACGCAGGACGCGCTCCGCGAAGAAGAGCGCATCCGCCAGTCGCGCGCCGAAGCGGACCAGCGCATCGAGGTCGAGCGCGGTGAAGCCGAAGCGGTCCGCATCGCAGCCGAGGCCCAGGCTGAGGCGAACCGGCTGATCGCCGAATCGATCACGCCGGAGGTCATCCAGTTCCAGGCCGTCCAGCGGCTCTCGGACAAGATCCAGATCGCGCTCGTCCCGAGCGGCCAGGGCGTGATCATCGACCCGACCACGCTCGTTGGTTCGATGCCTGGCGTGCCGGATCCCGACGACGTGCCGGTTCAAGCCTCTCCGGCCACCGGCAACTAGGCAACGGATCCCGGCCCCGTTCCCGGCTTGACCCGGGAGCGGGGCGCCGGGGCGGCTATCCCCCGCCCAGGATATCCCGCAGGTGCTCGTGGACGTGGCTCACCGCAACGGCCATGAGCACGCTGCCGAGCGGTCCCGGGATGCCACCGCCTGAACGGATCGCCACGGAGAAGAGCGGTTCAGGCGCTTCCTCCACGGCGGCGATGGTTTTCTCCCGGTTGCGCTCGAACTCGTCGAGCAGCTCGGCCACGGGCGCATCCGCGCGTTTTGCGACCTGGCGTTCGTTGTAGGCGTCCATGCCGCCGGCGATCGGCCGGGTGGCGGGCTCGCCGTCTGCGGGCGGCGCTGACTCCGCTTCGCGCGCGATGTCGATCAGGTTCGCGTAGGTCCACTCGATGGCGGCGACATGCGCCAGGATCTGGCGCGCGTTCCAGCCCTGTTCGTAGCGTCCGGCTTCGAAGCCAGCCTCAGGCAACGAACGCAGCTTTGCCAGGAACTCATCGCCGCTTTCGCGGAGCGCGTCGAGGAGTTCGTCCTTTGAGACCGGCTGCTCGGCCGCATCGCGGTAACTGCGCTCGCCGCTCATGCCTGGCTCCCTAACGTGTGCTGGCGCGGTAGTCCCGGTAGGGGCCGTCGCGCCAGTCGAGGGCTGCCTTCAGGCCGCCGCCGGCTTCCATGGACTCGCGGACCTTGTCCTGCCAGGCGTAAGACTGCCCGGTGAACTGGCCTGCGGCATCCAGGTCGGTCGACGAGCGCACGGACGAATAGATGCCCATGTTCTCGTAGAAGCGGTTCATGTTGAGCTTGAGGATGGCCAGGTGGTCGGCGCTGAGGTTGGCGATGCGGTCGGCGTATTCGATGGTGCGCTCTTCCAGCTCATCCAGCGGCCAGGCGTGGTTGATCATGCCGACTTCCTCGGCTTCCGTGCCGGTGACGTTGTCGCCGGTGTAGTAGAGCTCCTTGGCCTTGCGCATGCCGATGACCAGCGGCCAGATGACGCCGTTGCGGGCGACGCCCAGGCCGCGCACGCCAGGATGGCCGAAGCGCGCGTCTTCGGCGGCGACTACCAGGTCGGACATCATGGCCAGTTCGCAGCCGCCGGCCAGGCAATAGCCGTGGACCTGGGCGATGGTCACCTTGGCCATGTTCCAGTAGTACATCTGGATGTCGGTGATCTGCTGCATGCCGGTGCGGATGCCCATCATCAGCCGCCGGCCCTTGTCGTCGACCACCTTGTGGCGGCGGACCACGGCGTCGGCGCCGCCGCGCGGCGGGGTCAGGTCGTAGCCGGCGCTGAAGGTTCGCCCGGCGCCCCTGAGGACGATGACGCGGACGGTGTCGTCGGCTTCGTAGTCGTGCAGGGCTTCGTTGAGTTCGTACAGCAGCTCCTGGGAAAGGGAGTTCATCTTCTCCGGCCGGTTGAGGGTGATGCGGCCGACGCGGCCATCGGTGCCGGCGCGGTCGAGTTCCAGGTTTTCGAAGGTTTTGGCCAAGGTGCGTGCTCCAGTGATGGTGTGGTGGGGCCGGATTATACGTGGGCGGTGGCGACAAACCATAAGAACGCCGCCGTGGTGTGCCACCTGTTGACGGAGGCATTCGGGTTCCTGGCATATGATGCGTCAGCGGTAGCCCGCCGTTCCGCGATAAAGCAAGACGAAAAGGATGCAACCATGCAGGTGAACGCCTATCTAAGCTTCAACGGCAACTGCGCCGAGGCCTTCCAGTTCTACGAGAAGACGCTCGGTGGCACGATCGAATTCCTGATGACGCACGGCGAGGCGCCGGGGGCCGAGGAGCTGCCCGCCGGGTGGCGCAATATGGTGATGCATGCCCGTTTGGCGGCCGGCGGGCAGGTGCTGCTGGGGTCCGACTCCCCTCCGGACGACTACGAGAAGCCGCAGGGCATCACCGTATCGCTTCAAGTGGACAGCGCCGCCGAGGCAGAGCGCATTTTCGACGCCTTCGCGGATGGAGGCACGGTTTCCATGCCGATGGAGCAGACCTTCTGGGCGGAGCGCTTCGGCATGGTGACGGACCGGTTCGGCACGCCCTGGATGATTAACTTCGAGGGCAACGCCGGAGCATAGCCGGTCCTCCCCCGCGACCGCGGTCAAATAGCGCCGGAATCTCCCAGGTGAAGATCCTGGCCTGGGGTTGACAGGCGGTTCTTCTGGGTCCATATTTAGCTGAACGGTTAATTAACCGCAAGGTTGAATACGGTGGCAGTCGACCAGCTCAGCAACACCTTCTCGGCGCTCGCGGACCCGACACGGCGGGCCATCCTTGGCCGGCTCGCGGACGGTGAGGCGACGGTGTCGGAACTCGCGTCGCCCTTCGACATGAGCCTTCCCGCGGTTTCGAAGCACCTGAAGGTGCTCGAACGCGCGGGGCTCATCGAGCGTGGGCGCGAGGCCCAATGGCGACCGTGCCGGCTGAAAGCCGAGCCGCTGAAGGACGCTGCGGAGTGGATCGAAGGCTACCGGCAGCATTGGGAGGAGCGCTTCCAGCGCCTGGACGACTACCTCCAGGAGCTGCAGGCGTCCGAACAACAGGACGAAGACTAACTCCCACCACAGGAAGGAGCCGAATCATGACCGCTGGCAGCAGCACCGGCCTCATCGTCACCACCCCGCGCGAACGGGAAATCCACATTGAACGCGTCTTCAATGCCCCGCGGGAGCTGGTCTTCGACGCCTGGACGAACTGCGAGCACCTGAAGCGCTGGTATGGCCCGCGCGACTGGACGCTGGTCCATTGCGAGATCGACCTGCGCCCGGGCGGCCGCTGGCGCTTCGTGCAGCGCGGCCCCGAAGGCATGGAGATGGGCCAGAACGGCGAGTACCAGGAAGTGGTCCGCCCCGAGTGCTTCGTCACCACCGAGGTGTTTGAAGGGCCGGAGTTCGAGCCGATGGGCGCGGGAACGGTCAACACGCTCGCCTTCGAAGAGCAGGACGGCCGGACCACCCTGAAGGGCGTCATCGCCTACGCGTCACAGGAAGCTCGCGACGCCGCCCTGCAAACGCCGATGGAAGAGGGGATGGGCGAAAGCTTCGACCGCCTGGCCGAGCTGGTGGAAGCGCGCGCCTGACCACAACCAGGGCCAGGATTTACGGCAAACAGCCATTCAGGGAGGAGCACCATCATGGCAACCATGCAGAAAGTCACCCCATGCCTGTGGTTCGACGGGCAGGCGGAAGAGGCCGCGCAGTTCTATACGGCGCTCTTTCCGGAATCCCGCATAGGCAAGGTCGTCCGCTACGGGGAAGCGGGCCCCGGACCGCCTGGCAGCGTCGTCACCGTGAGCTTCGAGCTGTTCGGGCAGGAATTCACCGGCCTCAACGGCGGGCCAATGTTCACGTTCAGCGAGGCAGTATCCTTCGCCATCCACTGCGAGACGCAGGACGAGGTCGACCGCTACTGGGACGCGCTCACCGAGGGTGGCGAAGAGCAGCCCTGCGGCTGGCTCAAGGACCGCTTCGGGCTCTCCTGGCAGGTCGTCCCCACGATGCTGCCGGAGCTGCTGAGCGACCCGGACCCGGCCAGGGCGCAGCGCGCGACCGAGGCGATGCTGCAGATGAAGAAGCTCGACATTGCGGCACTGCAGAAAGCCGCTGGATAAGGAATAGCGCCGCAAACCCGGACGGAGGTAGCCCATGCCAGCCTCAACACCAGGGCCGACCGCCGAAGGCTTCATCGAAGCGCTGCATTCGCACCAATCGGACGACGAGCTGCGAAAGATCCAGCGCTACTTCAAGACGGGCGACGGCGAATACGGCGAAGGCGACCAGTTCATCGGCGTGCGCATGGGCGAGGTCTTCGCGCTGGCGAAGGAGTCCATCGATATGCCGATCGCAGAGCTGGAGAAGCTGCTCGAGAGCTCCATCCACGAAGCGCGCGCCGGGGCCTGCAGCATCATGGACAAGCAGGGGCGCCGCAAGAAGACGCCGGAGGAACGCCGCAAGGAGCTCTTCGACCTCTACCTCCGGCGGCACGACCGCATCAACAACTGGGATCTGGTCGACCTGGCCGCGCCCTTCGTCGTCGGACGCTACCTCTTCGATAGGGCGCGCGACGCCCTCGACAGGCTGGCGCGCTCGGAGAACGTGTGGGAGCGGCGCACGGCCATTGTCGCGACGGCCTACTTCATCCGCCAGGGCGACCTGGAGGATACCTTCCGCATCGCGGAGCTCCTGCTCGGCGATGGACACGACCTGATACACAAAGCCGCCGGCGGCTGGCTGCGGGAAGCCGGGAGGCACGACCGCGAGCGGCTGCTGCGCTTCCTCGATGCGCACGCGGCCACGATGCCCCGGACCATGCTGCGCTATGCGATGGAGCACCTGGATAAGGAGCAGCGCGAGCATTACCGGCGCATGAGCAAAGTCCAGGAAGGGAGGCGTGCATGACCCATCCGCCGCAGGCTTCGCATCGCCGCATCGGCGCCTGTTAAGCAGCCCGAGGTGGCCGTGGGCCAGTCCTGCTAGGACGGCACGGCCATCGCCATCCTCTTCGCCTGGTCGCGGGAAGGAAAGCTGTCATGAACCGTGCACTCTGGGCCACCCAGGTGTTGCTGGCCCTCGTCTTTCTTGGCGCGGGCCTGTCCAAGCTGGCCATGCCCATGGACGAACTCGCCGAAACGTCGGGACTTCCCGGCCTCTTCATGCGCTTCATCGGGCTGGCCGAGGCGCTTGGTGGGCTGGGGCTGGTCCTGCCGGGGCTGCTGCGTATCCGGCCGGGGCTCACGTTCCTGGCCGCCGCAGGCCTGCTCGTCATTATGGCCGGCGCCGTCGTGGTCACCATCGCAGACGGGCAACCCGCGGCAGCGCCTCTGCCTCTCGCGACCGGAGCGCTGCTCGCCTTCGTGCTCTATGGCCGCTGGTGGCGGCTGGCGAGCCCGGCGGCAGCCCCGCTTCCGCTGGTCGAAACTGCGTTCGCGGCCATGCCGCCCCAATCGCTGGGCGAGGCCTACCGGGCCATCTGGGAACGGCGGCTCGACCGGCTGGACGAATACCTGGGGGAGCTTCAGCGGCCACGCCCTAACGGCGCGACCGGCTAACCCGGCCTCCGATACTTCATCGACCATCGGGCCTGGCCCGAGCCACCGGCGCCGACCCTTCCAACACAAACACAGGAGAACACCGTGACCCAGCAAACTCACAAACTGACCACCGAGCTGATCGGCGACCGCGAGATGGTCATGCGGCGCGCATTCCGGGCCCCGCGCGAGCTGCTCTTCCAGTGCTACGCCGACTGCGAGCACCTCATGAACTGGTGGGGCCCCAAAGAATACCCACTCGCGGTCTGCAAGCAGGACTTTCGCCCCGGCGGCACCCGGCACTTGTGCATGCGGGGGACCAATGGCGAAGAGGCCTGGAGCATCGGCGTCTACAAAGAAATCGTCGAACCGGAGCGCATCGTCTACACGGACGCCTTTTCGAACGCCGCCGGCGACAGCATCCCGCCCGAGTCGTTCGAAACCGTCACCTTCGAAAGCCAGGGCGAGACGACTGTGCTACAAATCCACACCCGCTACGACTCGGCCGAGGATCGCCAGACGGTCATTGAGATGGGCGTCGAACAAGGCTTCAACTCATCGCTCGACCGCCTGGACGCTCACCTGCGGGAGCTCCAACGGCTACGCCCTAACGGCGCAACTGGCTAAGCCCGCCTCCGACACCTCATCGACCATTCGGGCCTGGCCCGAGCCACCGGCGCCGACCCTTCCAACACAACCACAGGAGAACACCATGACCCAGCAAACAGGCAAACTGACCACCGAACTGATCGGCGACCGCGAAATGGTCATGCGGCGCGCATTCCGCGCCCCGCGCGAATTGCTCTTCCGGTGCTACGCCGACTGCGAGCACCTCATGAACTGGTGGGGCCCCAAAGAATACCCACTCGCGGTCTGCAAGCAGGACTTCCGCCCTGGCGGCACCTGGCACTACTGCATGGTTGGCCCGAACGGCGAGGAAGCCTGGGGGATCGGCGTCTATAAGGAAATCGTCGAACCCGAGCGCATCGTCTATACGGATGCCTTCTCCAACGCCGACGCCGACAGCATCCCACCCGAGTCAGTCATCACCGTCACTTTCGAAAGCCAGGGCGAGACGACCGTGCTGAACATCCACACGCGCTACGATTCGGCCGAGGATCGCCAGACGGTCATCGAGATGGGCGTGGAAGAAGGCTTCAACTCGTCACTCGACCGGCTCGACGAACACCTGGCGAAGGTCCAGGCCTGAGCGGCTGCGACCGGACAAAGGGAAGCACCAATGACCCACGGAACACAGGAAACCACGATCACCGCCGAACCCGGCGCCCGCGACATTGTCGTCAGCCGCATCTTCGATGCGCCGCGCGAACTCGTGTGGAAGGCCTGGACCGAAGCAGACCGCGTTGGCCAGTGGTGGGGCCCAAACGGCTTCACCACCACGACCTATGAGATGGACGTCCGCCCCGGCGGCCGCTGGCGCTACCTGATGCACGGCCCCGACGGCACCGACTACCCCAACCTCATCGAATACCGCGAGGTCTCGCCGCCCGAGCGGCTGGTCTACGACCACGGCGACGACGACGGCGGACCGCCGGCCTTCTACGTGACCATCACCTTCGCCGACAAGGGCGGAAAGACCGAGGTCACTCAGCGCATGCAGTTCCCGAGCGTGGAGGCCCGGGACCGCACCATCGAGCACGTTGGCGCGCTCGAAGGCGCG
>SLAK01000365.1 GCA_007126855.1 Dehalococcoidia bacterium
GAAATCGGCGCCGACGCGGTCCATTTTATTCACGAACGCGATCTTCGGCACATTGTACTTCTCGCTCTGAAGCCAGACCTTTTCCGACTGCGGCTGCACGCCGGCCACGGCGCAGAACAAGGCGATGGCGCCGTCCAGCACACCCAGACTGCGCTCCACTTCCACGGTGAAATCCACGTGGCCCGGGGTGTCGATCAGCGAAATCTGGTGCTCGCGCCATTCCGTGCTCGTGGCGGCGGAGGTGATGGTGATGCCGCGCTCGCGCTCCTGCTCCATCCAGTCCATAACGGCGGTGCCTTCGTGGGTTTCGCCGATCTTGTAGGAGATGCCCGTGTAGAAGAGGATGCGCTCGGTGACGGTGGTCTTGCCAGCGTCGATGTGAGCGATGATCCCGATGTTACGTACGCGCTCAATGTCTACGGGGCGGGGCATAGCTTCGGTTGATCCTTTCCTTCTGCCGGACTACCAGCGGTAGTGGACGAAGGCACGGTTTGCTTCGGCCATACGGTGGGTATCGTCGCGGCGCTTGATGGCCGCGCCGGTGTTATTTGCAGCGTCGAGTAGTTCGGCAGCGAGTTTTTCGGCCATGGAGCGCCCGCTGCGGGAGCGGGCGGAGTTGAGCAGCCAGCGCATGGCCAGCGCAAGCCGGCGATCGGGCCGGATCTCGACCGGCACCTGGTAGGTGGCGCCACCGACGCGCCGGGGCTTGACTTCGAGCACCGGCGTAGCGTTGCGGAGTCCCTGCTGGAACACGTCGAGTGGGTCGCGGCCGGTCTGGGACTCAATGCGGTTGAAGGCGTCGTAGACCACGCGCTCTGCGGTGCTCTTTCGTCCCTGGCGCATGACCTTGTTGATGAAGATCTGCACGTTGACGTTGCTGTAGCGTGCGTCAGGGGGAATGGGGCGCTTTTCGGGCTTGTTCCTGCGTGCCATAGCTGTTGTTCTCCACCAGGCGCGCGGCGCTTAGCGGCCGCCGACCCTGCCTTCCTTGCGAGTACCGTATTTGCTTCGTGCCTGCTTGCGATTGTTGACGCCGGTAGCATCGAGGGCGCCACGGACGATGTGATAGCGCACGCCGGGGAGGTCTTTGACACGGCCACCGCGGACGAGGACAACGGAGTGTTCCTGCAGGGAGTGGCCCTCACCCGGGATGTAGGCGGTGACTTCCATGCCGTTGGTGAGACGGACACGGGCGACCTTGCGAAGCGCGGAGTTCGGCTTCTTCGGGGTCTGGGTACGCACCTGCGTGCAGACGCCGCGTTTTTGAGGCGAGCCGTTGCCAGCGACGCGGGTCATGCGGCCGGTGTGGCTGTTGTAGTTAAAGAGAAGGGCGGGCGCGCCGGGCTTCTTCCCTTTTTGCTTGCGCCTCTTCCGAACAAGCTGGTTGATTGTCGGCATGACTGCTCTCCACGGCAAACGGCGAGGGTGGTCGCCCTCACGAATTGATCTGGTTGGAACGTCGCCATTCCGGACGATACTGTTCCGGGCACGAAAGAAGGTCGAAAAGCCTGTTCATGAACAGCACTCCGCCCAATTGCAGGTGGAACGGAGCCGTTTTCAAGCACTCAGCTTTGCGACCTGCCAGGAACAATGCGGCTGGTCTTTCACGAAGCGCCGACTGCAAAGGCTAGCACAGCACGACGAAGAGTCAACTGTCGAACGTTGTCCTGCGCATTGCCGTTGTATTGCACTCTAGCGAGCGGACCGGCTACGCGCCAGCGCTTTCCGGGGCACCAGATGGCTACTCAACTGACCCTGTCGATGGCTCGTCAATGGATGCCGACTGCCGTCTATACCACTAGGTGTTTCCCCTGACCAGGAAACGCCAGGCGACAACGTCCTCCCCGTCGCAGGGGGCGCGGCCGGCGCGCCCGGTCCGCCCCCACCCCAACCGATTTACGATTTGCGATTGACGATTGGCGATTAGGGCGCGCCGCCACGATCGCGCGTGTGGCGCATGCGGGTGGGCGGCTTTCGTTTATTGCCGCGGGCGCTGAAATTTGTGTTTGCCGGAGGGTTTGCCTGCGGTTGCGGGCCGTGTCAGCATACACGGCAGGCGGGGCCCGCTGCCGTGAGGTGCCAGTGTGAGCTATCCAGGGGACGAAGCGGATCTCGACGCGGTCTGTGAGTATCTCGGCCTCGTCGACGACGCAGAATCACACGCTACGTATTCGACTGAAGCGCACCGCTGTTACCGGCTGCCGAATCCGACGCGGATCGCGTCGGCGCACCAGGAGCGCTTTTGCCTGGGTGCGAATCATGTGGACTGCCCCGTCTTCCGCGGCGAAGGTGTGGCACAGACCACCCGGACTGCGACGGCGCCGCCACCTCCACCGCCGCAGCGCGAGGCCGAGCCCGCCGGTGCGGTGCGCGGCCCGGAGCAGCCACCAGCCAGGCGCCAGCAACAACGGCCCCGGCGCGACCCGGGCACGCTGGGTCCGCGCCCACGGCCGGGCGGGATCAGCATGCCAGCGGCGACCATCGGCCTGCTGGGGCTCGCGATCGCGATCGTGGGTCTGGCTTTCATCACGCAGCAGATATTGAGCGGTAACGGGGACTCCGAGCCGCCCCTCGACACGCTGGGGACGCAACAGGCACTGGAAGCGGAAGCCACGCAAACTGCGGCCGCCATGGCGCCCGGGGAAACCCCGGACGACGGCACGGACGCAGTCGAACCCGGCGACGACGATGGGCTGGCACCCGATCCGGATGTGACTCCGGACGACGCTGACGTCCCGGACGGGGACATCACCTACACAGTACAGCCGGGGGACACGTGCTTCGGACTGGCGACGGAGTACGGGACCACGGTGGACGAAATCGTTGCGGCGAACCCGGACCTCGATGAGGACTGCGCACTGATAGCCGGCACGGACATCATCATCCCGCAATAGCAACAGGCCTAACGCACGGCTTCGAACTCCTCATCCGTGAGAAGACCGGGCATGGCTATGTCGTAATGATGCTGAGCGACCCAGTCTTCGCGGGCTATCCAGTGGCCCGGATGGGATTTCCAGCCGTGCGCGACAGCTTCGATCCACGACCAGTCCGACCAGCAGAGTAGCGCCAGGTCCAGGTCGCGCCTGGCCACGTGCCGGATGGCGCCCATGCTCGGCCGATTCCGCCGCTTCCCCGGCTCCACCTTGTCGGCGATGAGAATGATCTTGGCAATCTGGGTCATGTGGGGGATGCCGAGGGTGTGAGCCTCGATTGCTTCGAGCACATCGTCGTCGACGACCCGAAAGCGATCGCGGAGGACGGCTGCTGCAATGGGCCCATGCAGCACGATGGGGCTGCGTTCGTCGTCTTCGTCCGGTTTGATGCCCACCTGGCGCGCGTGTTCGAGCTGCTGCGCGGGCGGGAGGTGGCGGAAGAGGTCGTGGCCCCAGGAAGCGAGCGCGACGCGTTGCGGGTCGACGTCCCAATAGCGGGCGAGGGCCCCGGCTTCGTCCGCGACGCGGCGCACATGGTTGAGCAGGCCGGCAGGGCGCGATTCCATTTCTTGCTGTACCGCGGCGAGCTGGCGTTCGATTTGCTTATTCATCGACTATCCCAGTACATGTGGTGCGCCAGCGCGCACCCGTTGGATTGTATGCAGGCGGGCCAAGCCAGGCTATGAACCGGGAACCGGAGTTCGAAGGCGTGCGTAGAATGCGGGGCATGGTTGCGCCGAACGTGCTTTCGGCTTTCTGGACGCCGCTCTGCGCGGTCGGGAGCCACGGGGAACGGGGGCCGAATGCACAGATCTGCGTATCGGTCTTCGGGGCGTCGATCGTGCCGGACCGGCCGCGGCTGCTGGTGAATCTCTCAAAGACGAACTACACGTGCGACCTGGTGCGGAAGTCGGGGACGCTAAGCGTGACGCTGCTAAGCGAGGCGCAGGTGGGCCTGCTGGAGACGCTGGGGTTGCAAAGCGGGCGCGATGGGGACAAGCTGGCGGGGCTTGAGTTCGAGCTTACGGGGCATGGAGACCCGGTGTTTCCAGGCGGTGTCGGGTTCGTGGCGGGGGAGGTCATCGAGGCGTTCGACCTGGGCGATGCGAGGGCCTACCTCGTGGCGGTACGGGAGCGGGAGACGTGGGCGGAAGAAGCTCGCCCCATGCGGTGGCAAGAGGTGCGGGAGACGATCGGCGAGGACTTCCTGTTGCGCTGGCTGGCGAAGAGCGAGCGCGAGCAGGAGGCAGCCCGCCGGGTGATGAAGTGGCGGTAGCAGAGGCCGCCGCGGCCGTCAGGCGAAGATGAGGTGCTGGCGGAGGAAGCGGTCAACGGCGGAGTAGAAGGCTTCGATGGTTTCGGTCTTGCGCCAGCCGTGCCCCTCGCCTTCGTAGACGTGGTACTCGTGGGGCACATTGCGCGCGCGCAGGGAGGCGACGATGGAGTCGCTCTGTTCGCGCGGGACAACGCGGTCGATATCGCCCTGGAAGACGGCGACGGGGTCGACGATCTGGTCGGCGTGGAAGATGGGTGAGCGCTGGCGATAGACGGCTGCGGCGTCCGGCAGCGGGCCGAGGAGCGAATCCAGGTAACGTGACTCGAACTTATGGGTGTCGGCCGCCAGCGTGAACATGTTGGACACGCCGAAGAGGGAGATGCCGGCCTTGTAGAAGTGGGGCAATTCGACCAGCGACTGGAGGACGGTGAAGCCACCGGCGCTGCCGCCGAAGATGACCGCTTTGCTGTCGTCGGCCAGGCCGCGGTCCGCCAGTGCGCGGACGCCGTATTCAGAGTCTTTGACATCGTAGATGCCCCAGTTGCTGCGGAGCTTCTGCATGTATTCGCGGCCATAGCCAGTGCTGCCGCGGTAATTCACCAGCAGGACGGCATAGCCACGGGTGGCGAAGAACTGGGCCTGGGGGTTCCATGCGGCGGTCGCCGCGGAGGTTGGCCCGCCGTGCACGATGACGACGACGGGTGGCGCCGCGTCTTTCTCCCGGCGCTCGCCCGGCGGGAGAAAGAGGATGCCGTGGGCTTCTTCGCCGTCGAAGGACTTCCAGCTAAAGGCCTGCGCTTCGGCGAGCTGTTCGATGGGGACGGTTTCGCCCGTGGCGCGGCGGAGAATTGCGGTGCGGAAGCCCTCGGCTTCCAGGTCGAAAAGCAGGATACGCGGCGGCTGGGTACCGCTGCTCCCGACGACCGTGAGCATGGCATCGGCAGGCGAGGCAGCGGGAGCGCCGAGAGACGTAACGCCGACATGAAGGTCGCGCAGGTCCGTGACGGCGCCGCCGGCATCGATGGAGATGAGGGTGTGGAAGTTCGCTTCGCTGCGAACGGCGTAGAGCGTGCCGTTACCGTCCACACTGATGGTGCGCATACCCTGCTGCCAGGCCGGGGTGGCGTATTCAACGTCGCCGGCGGTGAGCTGCTGGACGGAGCCGTCCTTAAAGTCGTGGCGGTAGATGTGGCCCCAGCCGGTTTCGTCGGAGATGTAGTAGAGATAGCGGCCATCGGGGCTGAACACCGGCTGGAAGACTGCGACATCGTTGCTGCCGGCGAGGATTTCGCTGCCAGCGAGCCTGGGGGCGCCGTCCTCGGGGAGTTCGAGCTGAGCCAGGCGAAGCTCGGCGCCGTCCCAGGGCATGTTGGGGTGGTCCCACTCGATCCAGGCCAGGCGATCGCCGGTGGGGTGCCAGCAGGGCTGCATATAGAAGTCGCGGCCTTCGCCGATGCGGACCGGCCAGGCTGAGCCATCGCTGGCGACGACGGCGATGGCATCGATGTCGTCGTAATTGTGGACGTAGGCGACCCAGCGGCCATCGGGCGATGCGACCGGGGTCGAGGCTGCGCCAAAGGCTGGCGTGATGGGCTCGGCGGGACCGCCGCGGAGGGGCTGGCGGTAGATACGCTGATCGTGCTGGCCGACGAAGAAGGCATGGCCGTGCGAGAGCGTGAAGTCGCCGCCGCCATAACCAACAAAGGCGCGGACAGAGAAATCAGCCGTGAGGTCGCGGGGGGAGGCTTCGTCCAGGCGCTGGACGACCAGGACACCACGGTCGGAGCGGCCTTCCATCCAGCCAAGGGTCTGCCCATCGCTATCCCAGCATGGTTCCGATAGGCGCAGGGAGACAGCGAGGCTTTTCGGCGTGATGGGACTCGGAAGAAGACCGGGGATGGGCCTGGACGACATGGGAACCTCCGGGAGGGTGTCGGGCGATTGTGCCAGAGATTGTGCGGAGTCTCACGCGGGTCGTGGGTATGCAGGCCCTCGGGTATGCTAGTATGCGCGTATGAAGCGCATAACTATCTCATTGCCCGAGGACCTGGCGCAGGTGGTCGAGGACGAAGCTCGACGACGCCGGTGTTCTGTCTCCGAACTTGTGCGTGACTCGATTACGCGCGAGCTCGGGGTAGGGGAGCACTGCAAGCCCCGCAAATTGCCTTTCATCGCACTGGGCAAGAGCGACTTCACGGATACGGCAGCACGGTTCGACGAGTACCTGGAAGAAGCCTGGGATCAGAAACTCCTCAGGCGCGAGAAGCATGGCGATTGACACAGCGATTGTCGATGCAAGCGCCCTGTATGCGGCCATCGACGAACAGGATGCGTTTCACCAACCGTGCGCTTCGACCCTGTCACAACCAACCCTGCGCCTGGTGATCCCGGCACTATGCGTTGCTGAAGTGACGTACATGGTCGAGAAGCGCCTCGGGGCGGAGGTTGAGGCGCGCTTCCTGGAAGGGTTGGCCGAGCTGGATGTGCGGGCTCCGGAGCTGGAGGATTGGGTGCGCATCGGGGAGCTGGTGCGGCAGTACGCGGACTTCCCGCTGGGCGGCACCGATGCATCGGTGGTGGCACTGGCCGAGCGGCTGAAGACCGACATTGTGGTCACGCTGGACAGGCGGCACTTCGCGACGGTCCGGCCGACACATTGCGAGTCACTCCGGATACTGCCGGAATAGCGGCGGCGCCCGGCCTTAACCGGGCGCCTGGTTCAACAGCCACGGTCGTAGCTACTTCGCGTGCTTGCGGACGAACTCGAGGCAGCGGCGCCAGGCGTCCGACGAGGCGTCGGCGTGTTCCTGGTAGTGGCGGTCGAAGAAGCTGTGCGGGGCGCCTTCGTAGGTGACGACTTCGTTTTCGACGCCGGCGTCATTGAGGGCACGTTCGAGCGCGGCGATATCGTCGGCGGGGATGCCGGGGTCATCGCCGCCCATAAGCGCGAGGATGGGCGCTTTCATCTCCTTCGCACGGTCGATGGGGCCGGCCGAGTTATCGGCGAAGCTCGGCCCGGGGCGGCCGTAGAACCCGATGGCGCCGCTGAGGTCGCCGTGCCAGGCGGCCTGGAGCCAGGAGTTGGAGCCGCCGAAGCAGAAGCCAACTGTGAAGAGCGAGGTGCAGGAACCGCCCTCCGCCGAGCGAAGGTAGTCCAGGCAGGCGCGGACGTCCTCGGCGATCGATTCGGCCTTTGTCTGGCGCACTTCGGGCCAGAAGTCGAAGTTCTCGTCGCGCTTCGCAACGCCGGCGGTGCGCCCGAAGAAATCGAAGGCGACAGCGTTGATGCCTTCCTCGGCGAAGCGCAGGGCGAGCTCTTCGTAGAAGGGGTAGAGGCCGCGGACATCGGGGAGGATGACGATGCCGGCGCCCGACGGATTTTCGGCGCGGGCGACGAAGGCGGCGAACTTTGTGCCGTCTTTCGACTGGAGGACCAGGTCTTCGCTATCGACGGCGGCGCCGGCTATGGGCGTGATCGGGGGACGGGCGTCGTAGGGAAAGCACATATGGTGAGCTGCTCCTTGGTATATGGTGCGGTGCGGATGATACGGGATGACGGCCCCGATGCGCGCGGGATGCTGTGCAGCGAGGCAGCGCGGGGCTAGGATGCGGACATGAACGCGCTTAGCACTGCCACCCTCAACGTCGCCCGGGAATCCCTGGGCATGCTTCGCGATGCCGTGAGCGGCCTGCCCGCCGAGGCGCTCGACTGGAAGCCCGCGCCGGACGCGAACTCGCTCACGGTGCTCACCATGCACAGTGTGAGCGCGACGCTGTTCTGGGTCCGCGCGGGAGTGGGCGAGGACGTCAGGTTTGGGGCGTACCGGAAGGAGGAGCGGACGCCCGCATTCAAAAGCAGCGGCAGGAGCGAAGAGGAGCTGCTTGCCACCATCGATGGCGGGCTGGCGGAGCTCGAAGCCATCCTCAGCAGGAGCAGTGAGCTGGACCCAGATGCGATGCGCGAATGGCCGGACCATCCAGAAATGAACAAGAGCGCTGTGCAGTGCCTGGTTCATTCGATGGCGCACCTTCGCGAGCACGTGGGGCAGGCGCAATTGACCCGCGACCTCTGGCTGGCGTCCAGGAAATAGGATTCGCGAAGGTGAGCGAGCTTTCGCCATTCATGCGTGCCGCACTGGAAGCGGCGGAGTCGGTGCGGGGCAGCACGAGCCCGAACCCATGGGTTGGCGCCGTGGTGGTGAAAGACGGCGAGATCGTGGCGCGAGGCGCGACATCGCCGCCGCCGGGGCTGCACGCTGAAGCCGTGGCAATCAGCGCCGATATACCCGACGGCGCGACGCTGTACGTGACGCTCGAGCCCTGTGCGCCGTTCCCGGGCAAACGCACACCGTCGTGCGCGATGCGCATCATCGAGCGGGGCATCCGGAACGTGGTGGTGGCGCTGGAAGACGCGGACCCGCGTGTTGCGGGCCAAGGCATCGCGATGCTGCGAGAGGCAGGGGTTGCGGTGGAGGTGGGGGACGGGCGTGAGGCAGTGATGCGCTCTCTACGGCCCTATCTGAAGCACAGGCAAACGGGGACGCCGTACGTGGTCGCGAAGTTCGCCGCGTCGCTTGATGGGCGGATTTCGGCGAACAGCGGCGACTCGAAGTGGATTACCGGACCGGCGGCGCGCGAGATGGTCCACAAGGAGCGCGCGCGGGTGGATGCCATCCTGACGGGAAGCGGCACGGTGATCGCCGACGACCCTGCGCTGACGGCGCGGACCGGCGGCGTGCTGCCGGAGCGGCAACCGGTCCGCGTGGTGGTGGACAGCCGGGGACGGATTCCACCGGAGGCGCAGGTGCTACACGGGCCGGGCCGCGCCATCGTGGCGACAGCGAGCAACGCGCCAGCGGAGTGGAGGCGAGCCATTACGGAAACGGGCGCCACCGTCCTCGCGTGCGGACGGAGCGGCGGCGGGGTGGACCTGAAGCACCTGCTGGAGACGCTGGGCGAGCAGGGATTCCTTTCGGTTTGGGTGGAGGGTGGCGGGACGCTGCTCGGCGCGCTGTTCGACGACGGGCACGTGGACGAACTCTGGGCCTTTCTCGCGCCGCGTATCATTGGAGGAGACGGAAAGCCGGCCGTCGCCGGGGCAGGCTTCGAACGTGTGGCAGACGCGCACCGGCTGCGGGAGGTTGTGGTGGAGCAGGTCGCGGAGGATGTGCTGGTGCGGGGATACACGGGTCCGTGGGACTACGACGACGCCTGACGGCGGCGGACCGATGA